>JAJDAB010000601.1 GCA_029262095.1 Candidatus Hydrogenedentota bacterium | reverse complement strand
GGGCGCGAAGATTGGCCGAAGTATTGGGCCGAACAGGTCGCTGATGGATTGTGAGAATGATTCCATGGTTTTTGTCTTTCTAAACCGTCATTCCGAGCGCAGCCGAGGAATTTACTTGCTTCGACAAATATGATTTGTGGTTCTGAATAGATCCTTCGGCTTCGCTCAGGATGACTGATTTCATCAACTTCATTCCGTGCGTTCCCGTAGTACGCGTTGTACTTCGCCGTCTTGTATGATTTGACCGAAGATGAGGCCACGCACTTTTTCATCCGGGTCTTTCGGCGTTATCAAGCTAACGATAACTGTGACGGCCAAACTAAAGATGAAGGACCACCACGCGACGAATAGGAACGGGTCATCTGTTGGGAAGACGTCTTCGGTGTTATGAAGTATCGTCGTGAAGGCTACGCCAAGGATGAGCCCTGCGAGCCCGCCCCATTGCGTAGTACGACGCCACATGATGCCGAGCAATAGAATGGCAAACACCGGCCCTTGGAACATGGACAACGCTGTTTGGATGAAGTTGTACATCGTGTCCTGGCCTTCAAGCATTGGTGCAACGAATCCGGCGATGATGATGAATATCCCGGTGAAGAGTCGACCAACAAAGAGTGCGTGCCGCTCGGATAACGTTTCGCCTCGGGTGTAGCGGATGAAACTGCCGTAGAGGTCCGTAGTCCAGATCGTTGAGGCTGAGTTGAGATAGGAGTCGACGCTCGACATCAGCGCCGCGAAAAGTGCGACGAACATAAGACCACGCAGCCCGGGCGGCAACAGTTCGCGAATCATGGTTGGGACTGCCTGATCGCCGTTTTCGAGATCGGGTGCCAAAACGATCGCGGCAAGGCCAGGCATGATGACGAGCAGCGGGATGAACACTTTTAGGAAACCGGCGAACAACATCCCCGCCTTCGCGTCCCACTCCGATCGTGCGCCGAGGGTGCGTTGGACGACGGCTTGGTTGCCAGCCATGTATCCAGTCGCCATCACGATACCGAGTCCAAACACGATGCCAGTCCACGGATAGGGAGAATCGGAATCGTGAGGGAGAAGCATCGTAAAGTGGTCTTCGTATTCGGGGCCGAGCGCGAGCACTTGTTCCTGTAAGCCGCCCCAACCTCCGACTTCCCACATGCTCAAAACGAACAACGCGAAGCCGCCTACGAACATGACGATCAATTGGACGACGTCGGTTAGTACCACTGCGGACAGGCCACCGGAAATGGTGTAGATACCGGTGATACAGACAATGAGCCAAACGTAGCCGTTGACCTCGTAACTGCCAAGCGCGAACGAAAACTCGCGTTGTAGAATGGTCTCCAGCATTTGCGCGGTCAGCCACAGCATGACCGCGAGCATCGTAATTAGAAAGACTCCCCAAATGGAGCCGTGGATGATCTGCACTGCGGAATTATAGCGGCGTCCGAGAAACTCGGGAATGGTGAAGACGCCCGCCCGCCAGTAGTAGGGGATGAAAATAAATGCCGCGAACACCATCGCGGGCATAGAGCCGATCCAGTCGAAGTTCGCTGCAGATACACCGTAGGTGTAGCCCGCGCCGGCTGTGGCGATGAAGTCCGTCGCACCAATGTCACTGACCACGACGGACATGCCGATCGCCCAGAATGGCAGCGATTTGCCCGCGACGAAAAAGTCGCCTGCGCCTTTGACGTATTTGGCGAAATAGGTACCGAGCCCAAAGACCCCCGCCATATAAATGACGACGATGACAAGGTCGATTCCGGCGAGTCCTGATTCAGTGCCTTCCACAACGGTCCTACAGAAATTGTGTGCGAATGCCCCGCGCCCCGATTGCACCCCACGAAGTGGCGACGCGATTAGCGAGTATGCCAAAGGACCGGGAGTGCGTCAACGACCGCGAATCAGACAGCAGAATTAGGGGTGGCATGATCGGATGAATTGTTCAATAATAGAGCCGATTGCCTACCACAACTCTGCAAAGGTTTGCGCCATGTTGAGTCAGGTAATAACACGGAAGGAACAGCTGGTCATCTTGTTTCTCGGTGGTTCAATCTGCCTGGGCTGCGCAGTACTCTTGACGCTCAATTCAGCCTCCGACGCCGAAACGACCACCGAAATTGCCGAGAAACCCCATACCCCACCGGTGCCGGTCGTCGAGTCTGGCATCGTGCCGAGAGTTGTCGAGCAATATGTACCTGTCGCAACACGGATTCAGGTGTCCGTGTCGGGGGCGGTTCGAGATCCGGGTCTCTATACATTTGAGGATGAATCCAGGGTCCAAGAAGCGATTGATGCGGCCCGTGGCACTGTGGATTGGGCTGACTTGAGCGATATCAATCTCGCTGCACGTTTGATTGACGGTACAACGTTGACGATTCCAGGCGAGCCCGCGAATAGCCGGAGTGGCCAACCGATCATTCGAAAACCGTTGCTTCCCCCACCAAATCCGCCTCAATACACGGTGTCAGGCTGGCAGTCCGATCGGACTTCGCCGACGAGTAGTCCTGTCGGCCTGTTGTCGAAGCCCGCTGATGGGTTGATTGATATAAACCATGCCACGTCGGCGGAATTGGAGACTTTGCCCGGCATAGGGCCAAAGTATGCTGCGGAGATAATCCGGTTTCGTGAGCAGCAGCCATTCGAATCGGTGGAGGATCTAGACATGGTGAGCGGAATTGGTCCGAAACGGCTGGAATCAATTCGAAACCTGGTGACGGTTGGGCGTTGAAGCTGGACTGAATCCCCGCCATATGCCACAATGCGCCATCGGGAGCGTAAACTCTTGTCATGAATCAACATCTAGATACACCAGAGGGCCTCGAGCATCACGACTACGATGCCGTTTGCGAGGCTTGCGACGAAGTCAATCCGGCAGGGACGTTGCTGTGTAAGACGTGCGGCAATAATCTGCGGGATCAGCAGCAGCGCCGATTCGCCACGCAAGGCGTGCCGGAAATGCAGGACGAGAGTCTGCTCAAGCAGCCACGTCGGTTTATGGCTGCGCTGCTCTCTGTATTCGGCATCCTCATCATCATTTGGACGATGATTAATCTCGTAAACGGGAATATTGAGGACTGGTTGACCGAGGCGCATATGGCGGGTGCCGCTGCTGGAACGTCCGATAACGCGGAGCGTTTTTGGACGGGTGAGACCGCAGCGGTATACGACGACATGGCCCGTGCGCTGGAACGAGCGCCAATTACAGCGGAGGAAGTGGCCGCCGCAGAATTTGGCCAGACGGGCGAGCCCACCACAGGTCGTTACTTTTTGAAAGATGGTAGCTATGCCGGTGCAGCCATCATCGGGCAAGCCTATGTGTATTGCGATGAGAACGAGATTTACTTCGTTGCAACCATTCCGCCGGGGTATGAGATTCGGGGAACGGCTTCGTACGAGTTGCAGGCCTCGGAAGTTGGCATTCGGTATCAAGGCCAGTTCGCAACCGCGGTCGGTCAGGCGCAAGTTCTTGGCGACGGAAGCATTGCCTGCTACGGTGAAGCTGGTCCAGAGTCCGAAATTTATCAGGCGGTAGGATTCTACGTCCCGTAATCTGTTTTTTGCGTACCGCGCAATCGGTGATGCAGGTTTGCGCAGCCACACCGATAGTCTTTTTCCCCGAACGAGTTGAAGGAGATTCCCATGGCTCAACCCCCAAGTGTGCCGAATCGCGATGGCGGTAGCCGATGGTTACTCGCGTGCGGCGTTGGTTGTGGTGCATTGTTGCTCATCGTTGTCCTGGGAATCATCGCGACAACAGCTGCGATTCGATATGGGATGGGTGAGGCCACCAGCGGGATGCGCGCAGGGTTCGCCTCAGAATACGCGCAATTGCAAGAAGACGAAAAGATTCCTGTGGAACATGCAGAAGTTTTCGACCGGATATTTGTGGTTTCGCAGCGAGACGATGCATCGTTCATGACTACAACGATGGGCTTTCTGGTCGTGATTGGTTATCTTGAGGACGGCGAAGTAACGGAAACGGAAGCAGAGTCCGCCGTCACATTAGCCGATTACTTGGAAGCGAATCCGGATATGGGGATCAGGGAATTCGGGCGGTTTGTCGAAGAGCATCCGGAGTTTCAGGATGCATTCCAGGATGCGCAACGTAGTATGGAGCGATTGCAACGCGAATCCTTTGAAGAGCCAGAGGAAGAACCGATCGTCGAAGATACAGAGACGCTATGACCCGGTTCATCCGCGTATCACTTTTGCAACTTGTTCTGATCCTGACTGCGGTTGCCCAGCCGTATTCGCTAACGGTATTGGCACCGGAACACGAACGCGTGACCGATCCGCGAACCGGTATTGAACTGCTCTACCTTACGACCGATCCTGCGGACGACGTAAACCTCTATTTTCATGAGCGATCCTGGCTCGCCGATGGCGGTCTTATTCTGTTCTCATCCAGACGGGAATTGGGTGGATTGATGGGGTATCTGACCTCGACAGGCGAACTGGTACGTTTTCATTCGGAAGCGGGCGGCTTTTCCGGCGCGACCGCCGCAGCCGAGGGCATGCGCATTTGGGCGATACTTGACAATGAAGTCATCGAATTGAATCTGGCAATTGATACGTCCGTATCGCCATCACGCGTAACGATCAACGAACGGCTGGTGTGCGCGTTGCCTAAAGCAAATGGCTATACGGCGCTCAGTGAAAGTGCGGACGGCAAACGGCTGGCGGTGGGATTGACCGGACTCGGCGATCGTGGTGATCCGGCTATTTTCGTTATCGACATCGAGACGGGTGTTTTTCGCGTGCTGTGCCGCGTTGGCGACAAACCCGGATACGGTGGTCATGTGCAATGGAGCCAAACGGATCCCTATACGCTCAGTTTTGCGGGTCAGTACCCGCGGTTGCAGTTCGTCGATATTCGCGATGGACAACCCTGGAGTGCGTACGCGCAATTGGAAGAGGAATTGGTTACGCACGAGAGTTGGTGGGTGGATGGCCAGATGTTATTTACAGGCGGCCTGCACCCGGAACCAACGGAAGACTCGCATGTGAAAGTAATCGACGCGAAAACGGGTCAAGTGCGCGTCATCGGCATTGGCGCATGGTGGCCGGGTGGCGAAGACGAACCGATTGCGAAACAAAACCACTGGCACGCGTCAGGCAGTCCGGACGGGCGCTGGGTCGCGAGCGACAATTGGCACGGCGACATCACGCTGTTCGAGGCCGATACAACCCGTAGCCGTGAGTTGACGTTGGGCCATCGGGTCTACGGAAGTGGTGCACACCCGCATGTGGCATGGGACCGCGACAGCCGACAAGTCATCTTCACCAGCCACAAACGCGGCGATGCGAACGTATGCGTCGCCACAATTCCCGAGGATTGGTAGAACGTATAACGGCTCGGCAGGAGCATCACCCTCTCATCGAAAGACCTAAAGGGGAGGGCGAGGCTTCTGCCGAGCCGGGTCTTATTGGCGCCGATTACCGTCGGCTGTAAATCTTCGAGAGTAGGCGCAGGATTTCGATGTAGAGCCAAATGAGCGTGACCATCAACGCGAATGCGCCGAACCATTCCATGTATTTCGGTGCGCCCATTTTGGCCCCGTTTTCGATGAGGTCGAAATCGAGGACGAGATTGAGCGCGGCCAGGCCGACGACGAATAAGCTGAAGCCGATGCCGATCAAGCCCGAACTGTGAATGAACGGGATACCGCCGCCGCCGGTGAACATGCTCATCACGAAAGAGACGAGGTACAACAGCATTACGCCGCCAGTCGCTGCGACGACGCCCATGCGGAATTTGTCCGTCACTTTGATGAGGCCGGTGCGGTACACGGCGAGCATCGTGAAGAGTACGCCAAAGGTTAGCGCTACGGCTTGGATCACGATTTGTTGGTCGAGTTGAGATTGAATCAGCGCGGAGATGCCGCCGAGGAACAATCCCTCGGACAATGCGTAGAGTGGCGCAGTGAACGGCGACCAGTTCTGTTTGAACATGGTCGTAATCGCGAGGATTAGTCCGCCGATCATGCCGCCAATCGCCCAGGGCATGACAACCGCTACCGGGTCCGCGGCGGTCGTGGTGTAGAACATGCGCCAGGTGAACGCGGCGGTCATCAGCGTCAGGCACAACAGAATGCCGGTGCAATTTATGGTGCCGTTGACGGTCATGGTGCGGTCGCCGGCAAACGTGCGCGCGGCCTCTTGGTAGATCTCGGGCTTCATTGTCGGATTCGATGTGCGCAGAAATCCTTGGTTTCGGACGGGGGATGACATGGTGTTGATGCTCCTGGTTTTTCGGCTTCGAGCCGATGGTTGCCCCATGATATCAGACGCGGCTAGTCCTGCAGTATTCGTAGCTAAGCACGGGCCTTGCACAGGCGAACCCGACCGTGATATTCCGAACTTTCAAAATCATTGTCTAAGAGGTGTTGTATGAAGTTCCGTGACACTATGAATCGTGTGCTGGTCGTTGCGACGGTTGCGGTTGCCGGTTCGGCCTGGGCCGAACCTGAGCGGTTGGTTGTTGATTTCGCTTATCCGTCGAGTGCGTCAGGATACGAAGCGCCGGATCAGGCACCACGGTTTGTGACCGTCGATATCGATCGCCCGGATGCGCCGATGGCGTTGCGTTCCAGCACTCCGCTGGACCCAACCGCCATCGGGAATACACCCACGGCCGCTTTGGGATTTGATGCGCAGGGCCAAACCGCGCCGCCGGGGCAAGGTTTTATTGTTAAGCCGCCCGATACGCACATCGCCGTCGGCACGGGCGCGGGCGTTGCGGGACGTATCGTGGAAGTCACAAACAACGGTGTGACGATCTATGACAAGACGGGTGCGATCGTCGCGACGTCAGTTGGCCTCAACCAATTTTTCCCCACTACAACCACTAAAGGTGGTTTCGATCCGAAAGTGATCTTCGATCAACACTCGGGCCGGTTCTTCGCGATGACCATCGACGGAAACGTCCCGAATAGCGGTGGCAGCGGCGGTGAGAATTTCATTCATGTCGCGGTATCGACGTCGAGTTCGCCTAGCGATACGACGGTCGGTGGCGGTGGCGATTGGTTTTCGGTCGCGGCGAGTTCGCTGACGAATTTTGTCGGCGATGGCGCTGGACCGGGACCCGGAATGGTCTATGAAACCTGGTACGACTATCCCGGAATCGGTGCAGACAGTACGCGGCTCGTAATCACGGGCAATATGTTTGATGCCAGCGGATTCTTCTATGGTGTGAAAGTCCGAACGTATGACAAGGCGGCTTTGATCGGCGGATCGAATACTTTCACAGACATTGACGTCGATGATTTCGTCACGTCCGGAGTTTTTACGGTACAACCGGCCCACACGTTCGGCTCGACAGACAACGGAAACTTTTACCTTATCAATCGCATGAACTCGACGGCGTATCGCCTATGGGAAATTGGCGGGACGGCTGCGGCGCCTTCGTTGATTGCGGGCACGTATACGACATCAAGAAGTTGGACAAGTGGCGCACAAATCTTCTTGACTGCAGCCCCGCAACAAAACACGTTTACATCCAACACGATTGACACGTTGTCTTCGCGTGTGATGGACGCCGTATATCGCGATGGCAGTGTCTGGTGCGCGCTGAGCGCGGACGCGGATAGCGACAGCAAGACGGAAGTTGTTTGGTTTGAAATCAACACGAATGGCGGCAATCCAACTGCGCCATCCATCGCGCAGTCCGGATTCATCGATGGGTCCGATGGCGATGAATGGACATTCATGCCATCGATCAGTGTGAACGCGGACGATGCTGCGGCGATCTGTTACTCGCAGTCTTTCTCGGATCAGTTCGTCGATATCCGTGTAGTCACTCGGGAAACGGGTGACACGGCGGGAACGTTTACGACTTCCCAGGTCTATCGCACGAGCGTAGGCGAATACGATGACTTCGGTGGATTACGTCCAAATGGTGCGGACCGCTGGGGCGATTACTCCGCGACGGTCGTCGACCCCGATGACGATCGGACGTTTTGGATCGCGAATGAATACGTGGCCTCTGCGGTGACGGCTGGGTTGGACGATGCGGCTTGGGGTACGTTCATCGGGAAAGTCGGCGCATTATCGGTGCCTATGGTTCCAGATGTGAATTCGATCACGCGGACTGATACTGATCCTACAAACGCGGCTTCAGTCGACTTCACCGTGACATTTAGCGAGTCGGTTGGCGGCGTGAACACGAGTGATTTTGCGTTGACTACGACGGGCGGTGTGTCCGGCGCTTCAATTTCGGGCGTGAGTGGTAGTGGAACGACTTATACCGTTTCGGTGAGTACCGGTACCGGCGACGGAACGATTCGACTCGATGTCTCGGATGACGATTCCATCACGGCGACGTCCGATGGCGATCCGTTGGGCGGTGCCGGCGCGGGCAACGGCGATTTTACGGGTGGGCAATCGTACATGGTGGACAAGACGGCACCCGGCATTTCGATTGGTTCGCCGTCGTTATCGAGCACTTCCACGGGGCCGGTCGATTTTGTAGTGACGTACACGGGCGCTGATTCCGTATCACTCGTTCCGGGCGACGTGACGCTGAATACGACGGGCACGGCCTCAGGTACCGTCGCGGTCTCGGATAGTGGTACCGCGAGCCGGACCGTCACGATTTCGAGTACAACGGGCGAAGGTACGATTGGCATTTCATTGGCGTCGAACACGGCCACCGATGCAGCCGGAAACTCTGCTGCTGCAGTCGGGCCGAGCGCAACATTCACCGTTGATGCAGTGCCGCCGACGATTACCATCAGCGAACCAACCGCGACGATTTCGAGCACGGGTCCAGTCTATTTCACTGCGTTGTATGTCGGCGCAGATTCGATCTCGCTGGCGCCGGGAGACGTATTGCTGAACGCGCCCGGCGGTGCCATGGGAACCGTTTCAGTGTTGGGCAGCGGTACGGAGACTCGTACGATCGTGATCGACAGCATCAGTGGCACGGGTACGTTGGGTGTCTCCATCGCCACTGGAACCGCCTCGGATACGATTGGGAATCTGGCCGCAGGTGCGGGGCCGAGCACCACGTTTATGGTGCAACCGAATTCGGTGCAGACCAACGTAAGCAGTCTTGTGCCGGTGGCTATTGGCGATGGTTCATTCACGCAGACGACCATCGATGTCCCGCTTGGCGGTGTGCAATTGTTGAGTGACGTCAATGTAGTCCTGGACATCGATCACGCGAATGCGGCGGACCTTGATGTTTCGTTGCGTGCTCCGTCAGGTACGCAGATTGAATTGCTTACTGATGTTGGTGGGACAGGCAATCACTTTCGGAATACAACATTGGATGATGAAGCGGCGACCGCAATTACGGCGGGAAGCGCGCCTTTTGCGGGCCGATTCCAGCCCGAGGGGATTCTCTCTGGTTTCGATGGCCAGACCAGTGTTGGGACTTGGACGTTGTTGATGACGGATGACACAGTGACCAATGCGGGAACGTTGATTCGCTGGAGTTTGGATTTGCAAGGCAATTCGCCGCCATCGGTCACGGCCGTCACTCGTGCGAACAGCAATCCGATCAACGCCGCCAGTGTCGATTTCACTGTGACGTTTTCCGAATCGGTGACCGGCTTTGGGATCGGGGACTTCGACTTGACGACGACCGGCGTGATCGGCGCAAGCATCACCGGCGTGTCCGGTACGGGCGACACGCGGACCGTTACGATCAACACCGGATCGGGCAACGGCACCATTCGACTCGATGTCGATGACGATGATTCGATCCTTGATGGCGGCAGTTTGCCACTGGGTGGTGCGGGAACCGGCAACGGCGATTTCACTGCGGGCGAGGTCTACACAATCGATAAGACGGCACCAATCGTGACGATTGGCCTACCAACTCCCTCGGTTGTTCAATTCGGTAGTGTGTCGTTCGTTGTTACGTATAGCGGTGCCGACGTCATTACGTTGGGTCCGGGAGACGTGAGCGTCAATGTCCTTGGGACCGTTTCCGCTACGGTCGGTGTTGCGGGCAGTGGAACCACCCAGCGTACGGTGACGTTGTCTGGTATCGCCGGCGCGGGATTTACGACCATTAGTATTGCGGCCGGCACAGCGTCGGATTCCGGCAGCAATCTTGCGGGTGCAGCGGGGCCGAGTGCGGAGTTCCGCGTTGAACCGTTCGGCAGCAGGCTAAACCGTGGGAACGATTTCCCGAAAGCGATCACTGACAACGGTACGATCATTTCCACGATTACGATTCCCGTAGGCGGCGCGGTCCTCGACATATCCGATCTGGAAGTGACACTCGGAATCACGCACGCAAACGTCGCGGACCTCGATGTCTTTCTGATGTCGCCAACGGGCACGGTTGTCGAATTGTTTACCGACGTAGGCGGTAGCGGCAGCAACTTCGTAAATACGACGTTGGACGATGATGCCGTGGCAGCGATCGCGGGTGCTGGCGCGCCGTTTACAGGTGTGTTTCGACCGGAGGGTACCCTCAGCGATTACACCACGGAGACCAGTATCGGCACATGGACGTTGACGATTACGGACGATACGCCGGGTAACGCGGGGACACTCGATACGTGGCACCTATTCATCACCGGCAATAATATTCCGCCGGGACTCCCCGTTGGTGGTGTGGCTGGGATTGTGACGTTGGTGGGCGTGCTGGGTTGTGGCGTGCTATATCGGAAGCGGCGGCGGAATTCGTAGTGGGAGGGACGCGTTCCCGCGCGTCCGCGATTGATATCGGACCCGCAGGAGCGGGTCCCTCCCATCTTGTCTCTGCTTACGTCGGTGTACGCCATAAGAGGAATAGGCCGGTCGCCAGGAATAAGACGTTCGGTGCCCATGCGGCCGTCATGGGGGCTATGCGGTCCGCTTGCCCCAGCGAAACGGATACGGCGAATACGACGACATAGATCATGGCGATGATGATGCTCGCGCCGAAGCTTACGGCCAATCCGCCGCGTTGGATTCGAACGGCAAACGGTATCGCGAGAAAGACCATGACAAAGCTTAGCGCGGGTTGCGCGAACTTCGCGTAGTACGCGACCTGCATCGCGCTGGTCGGCACGGCACGATTGCGAGCAGACGAGATGTCGCGGGCCAATTCCAGGGCGGTCTTCGTATTGGCGCTTTGCTCCATGGCAAAGAGATCGTCTGGCGATTCGGTAATCGGAGCCTCCCTTTGCCGTATGGCGGTCTGCATCATGCGCTCGACCGCTGCGTCGAATTTGAGCCACGCGCCGTCTTCCAGAAACCACGCGCCCGCAACTTCGTCCCAATAGATTCGTCTTGCTTCAATCTGTTCAACATTTTCATCGGTGTGCAGGTGCATGATGACGTCTTCGCCCGTCAGTGCGATTCGATTGAATTTGTTGATATGGCAAGTCCAGCCCCCGGACAAGTGGGCCCAACTAATGCCCCGGCGTTCGAGGTCGGGATTTGAGGAAAAGTAGTCCTGCTCGATCTCCGCGGATCGGGCGAGCGCTTTCGCACCGATGGTTTCTTGTGCCGTAAATAGCGAGGCGCTGAATATGAGGGCCACGCACACCGGCGCGCGCACAATTCGACGAAGACTCACACCGCCCGCCAACATCGCGGTGACTTCGTTGTGTTGGGCAGCATCGCCGATCACGAGTAACACGGACACCAACAGCGCGAATGGTGCGACTTGGAAAATAATTTGTGGGGAAAAGGAGAGGTAATACGACGCGATAATCGACCAGGGCACGTCGAACTGTGCGAAATCCAAATCGCGATGGGTGAGCAGGTCGATGAAAATGTAGAGCACGACGAACGCGAGGAGTGCGCGTAGCAGCAAGCCGATCGTACGCCTTGCGAAATAGCGGTCGACGATGGTCATACGCGGTCCACGCGCCAAGTGGCCCATATGCCGATTGCGGTGAACAGTACGATCGGCAGTAATCCTCGAACCATGATTTCGCTCATGGATTTAAGCGATCCCGATTCCAACATTGTTTGCAAGAGGTAGAACGCCAGGATGACGACGAATCCGATTGCAAAACTATACGATCGACCGCCGCGTTGGGATCGAACGGCCAGGGGCGCGGCGACGAAGCTCACGGCGAGCACGGCCAACGGCAGCGTAATCCGTTCGGCGATCTCGTTGCGCATACGCAACAGTTCTGTCTTGCGATGGGTCTGTTCTTCGGCGGAGAAATTGTTGGCGCGGGCTTCCTGGTGGGATACGAGCAAGGCTTTTTCTTCGTCGAATAATTCGGAGAGGTGAAGCGTCCGGCGAAGGCTCGGTGCTTTTAGGGATTCTGGAGAGGGCAACGGTAGGGAGTAATTGTCTAGCTTAGATCGCCCGTACATGTCCTGGCTGGTTGGAAACAGGCAGTGCGCGTCGTGGAGTACCAGTTTCATGCCGGACGGTTCACGCACAAATTGGGCGGACTTGGCGTAGAAGACCGTGCTCTTGCGGTCGGGTTCCGGCTGAATAATGGTGATGTCGTATAACGTCTTGGTCGCGAGGTCGCGTCCTCCGATGTAGGCGCGCGAATTGCCGAATTGATGCATCACGCCGACGGGCAGCACTTCGAGCGTGGCCCGCTGGGGGAGCTCTTCATAGAGCAACGTATTGACCCGTTTCCAGGCCCAAGGTTGAACGCGGTCTTGCAGTACAAAACAAAAGATACTCAACACGCCGCCCCAGAGGATGACAGGTACAACCAGTTGCCTGAGTGGAATGCCAGCGGCTTTCATCGCGACGAATTCGTTGCTTTGGTTGAGTGCGCCGAACGCCATGAGAATGCCGATCATGTAGGTGACCGCGACGATGTAGGTGATGAGCGTTGGCATGAAATAGAGGACGAGTCGGCCGAGATCCCACGCACTAATTAGGCCGACTTCGATTACTTCGGCGCGTTCGCGCAGCTCGTTGCCCACGCCGACAAACGCGATCACGAGCATCGCCAGAATTGCGGGGCCGGCGATTTCGGCCATGAGATACCGGCTTAGGCGTGTGGTGATTGCAGGGCGTCCGGGCCGACGCCATTTTCGGCGTCGGCGATGTTTGCGAATCCCTGTTTCGATACTGCCAATGTCCACGTATGAATCCTGCGAATGCCGTGACGGGCTAAAGTTCTCAAGCGCCCCGCCGATATAACGTTTTGGCAGAGGATACACGATTGCCGAGAGGGCTGCGGCAGCGCCGCCAATAGGGTTGCGGGACCTAGGGCGTGCACCACCGCGAACGCCGCGTGAGGGCGCGGCATAACGGGGGAACTATGTCATGACGTCTCCAAACGCACTGGGCGCATTCTCGCCCCTATTCCCGAGTAAGACGACCGACACAGGAGCGGTGCAGCGTCACGGTGGGCGCGTGTCGAATCCAGGACCGCCACCTTCGCGGAGCGATCGCGCGTTAGGCGAGTCGGTTGAATCGACCATTGCTGAGGCGTTCGAACAAATCGTCTATCGAAAACAGGTTGAACGAGCTTCCGCTTCGTTGCAGTACAGCAAAGGGGACGTAAGTGCTGACGCGGAAGGTTCGGCCGCGCAGCAGTTGTCGTTTTCGTTTGAAGCGGAGTTTGAGCTTACAGAGTTTACGCGTTTTGAACAGCGGGTGACGCGGGCAGCGGAAGGTGCAGGCGACGAAACACGGCGCACCGCGTTACTGGAAGCAGCACGCAGCGTCTCTGCGCGATTCTCTCTATCCATTGAGATTAATACATCAGCCTTGTCCGGGTTCGCCACGGGCGCTGAGCAGGCGAGTGCATCCGGGGAAAACGCGTTGGATCAATTCATCGCTTTCGCACAGGACGCATTGGACCAGATTGATTCGCTATTCAACGATATTTTTACAACGTTTAACGGCTTCCTCAACGGCACCGGAGACGTAAAGAACAAGTTTAATGAAATATTCGAGAAACTGCAGTCGCTATTCCAGGGATCCGGCGAAGAGATTTCAGCCGCGTCCCAATCAAATGTCTCGATTCAATTGGAGTTCGAATTTGAGTCGATTGAAATCACGCAGGCGCAGATTAGCGAGGTGCAGGCCGCAGACCCCATCGTACTCGATCTTGATGGTGACGGCTTTGAATTTACGGACGTGGCGCGCGGCGCGAATTTCGATTTGCTCGCCAACGGGCAACGGCAACGAACGGCTTTCGTTACCGGCGGCGATGCGCTGCTCGCGCTGGACCGAAATGGAAACGGTCGGGTGGATGACGGTGCGGAGTTGTTTGGCGATCAGCGTGGCGCGGCGAATGGCTTTGAAGAGCTACGCAAGTTGGATTCGAATGGCGACGGGATTATCGATGTCAATGACGATCGCTTTGGTGACCTTCGATTGTTTCGCGATAACGGCAATGGGCGTACCGAACGCGGCGAGTTACTGCGCTTAGCGGAGGCGGGCGTTTCGGCGATAGACCTCAACTATGCGAATCGCGATGAGGCGACTTCTGGCGGAAATCGGATCGCTCAAATCGCCTCCTTTCGCCATGCGGACGGGCGCATCGGTCGTGCGGCGGACGCACTGCTTAACCTCATCGTCTAGCGCACGAAACAACAGAGTCATGATTTTCTCCTTTATCCGCCACCCGCCAACGTCTAAGATGTGCGGACGAGGAGAAGTCCATGGTCAATCTCGAACCGTTAGGCGTTACCGTAGACGGACATAATCAGCCGGTTGTATTGCTGCGCAATGATGATCGGGTGTTGCCCATTGTCGTGGGGGTTGCGGAGGCTGAAGCGATTCACTCGGCGTTGACGAAGCGCGATCTCGGCCGTCCGATGACGCACGATTTAATCTGCAATTTGCTCGCCGGCCTTCGGGGTGAGCTGAAATCCGTCACAATATATAAACTTGAGAATGAAACGTTTTTCGCGCATCTCAATATCGAACAGAAGAATGCCGAAGGCGAACCTGATCAAGTACTACGCGTTGATACTCGGCCCAGCGATGGCGTTGCCATAGCGGTTCGTGTGGCGGCGCCTATACTTGCCGCGGAATCCGTGATGGACGCAGCGTCGCAGGACCTCTCGATTCTGGCTGCACCAGAAGACGAAGAAGACGAGGGCGAAGACAGCGAATTCGACGACTAGCCGCAACGTCAACGTGATCGTTGTTATCCGCCGAGGTACTTTCCCAGAAGATTCTCGTCGAAGAAGTACGCGGCTAGGGCGGCGGCACCGGCTGTCGCCAATGTCGCCACGACGAAGCTCAGCGTGATGTGGTAGATCATCCGCATCCCTCGAACCGCAAATCGAAGCGAGTACACGCGCAACTGAACGATCAGTGCGATGGCGGACGCGCCGAGAAATGCCCAGTCCAGCCACGGCCACGCTCCATGCGGTGGCGCGATATCGAGTAGGCCGCGATCCCACCAATAGCCCCAGTCCAAACGCCACGCCACACCGGTCAGAATCACGCCCATCGCCGCTAGTGGTACATAGCCGGCCGCGAAACTCGAAATAACCGTGCGGAACTTTTCCGCCGATCCGCCGAAGAAGGGCGCGGTGATGTAGAGCGAAGAGGTCCAGAATGTGCCCGCGAGGGGAACCCAGAATAGACTCCAGCTCCACCAAGCGAGGCTACCACTTGCCGCGTCCGGGCCAATGCGTAGGGCGAAGGTTCCCGCCGCGCATTCGATGCCGGGCAGGAGCCAGCCGTCGACACCCCAATTGGAAAGGTATCCATACCATTGTATGGCGAAGGCTGCGGCGATCCAGGTCGCCCACGCGGCGAGCCAATTCGTGAATGTGTAACTATTGGGCAAAGAGTGATCGCCGGGTTATACGTCGTACGACGTTTTGAACGCTTGGTCGCACTGGTGTCGTTCAATTGCGAGTTGGATTAGCCTGTCGATTAAGTCGGCGTATCCAATACCCGACGCTTCCCAAAGTTTCGGGTACATACTGATTTTGGTGAACCCGGGGATGGTGTTGATCTCGTTGAGATAGATCGCTCCGCCCGCCGTTACGAAAAAGTCGACCCGCGCCATGCCTTCACAATTGAGCACTTCGAATGCGCGTATTGCGGTGCGGCGTACTTGTCCGGATAAGTCATCGGGTAGATCGGCGGGGATGCGTAAGTCGGCGCCTGCTTCATCGATGTACTTCGCTTCGTAGGAATAAAACTCGTGTTTGGGAACAATTTCGCCGAGCACCGATGCTTTTGGATCCTCGTTACCGAGTACCGCACACTCAATTTCGCGTCCATCGATGAATTCTTCGATGATGACCTTCTTGTCGTACTCGAATGCGTGCGCAATCGCAGCGGACAACTCGTCCGCAGTCTTCGCTTTTCGTACGCCGACCGATGAACCAAGGTTGGCGGGCTTGACGAAGCAGGGCAGGCCCACGTGTTCGGCGATAAGCGCGGTGTCTGCTTTGGCTCGGTCGCGATGGAGCAACGTCACATGCCTTGCCGTCGGCAAACCGGCATCGCGCCAAAGGCGTTTTGCAACGTCCTTATCCATACCGACTGCGGAACCCAAAACGTCGGCACCGACAAACGCGATGTCCGCGAGTCTTAGGAGGCCTTGCATGGTGCCGTCCTCGCCGAACGGCCCGTGCAGTACGGGAAATACTACGTCGAGTTTTGGTGGCGCATCGCCCCCGGAGACGGGCATGAGGCGGTCTTCAATCTCGCCGGGAACCAACGCCATTTGGTGATCCGACGCGGCAAGTTTTATCCGTTTCGGATCGCTTTCGTTGGTGAGATACCCGGCGGCGTCGGCGTGGTGCCATTGCCCGTTCTTGTCGACCGCAATGAGGGTCACGTCGTACTTCCCGGGATCAATCGCCTCGATGATGTTCTTCGCGGATTGCAGCGCGACTTCATGTTCGGCGGATTTACCGCCGAAGAATACGCCGACGCGAATTTTTTGGTTTGGAGCATTCATGGACACAGCATACGATAGTTGTGGGAGATAGATCGCCTAAAGCGCGAAAAAGTTTCTTTCGCCCCAAACGTCATCGAGACTAAATCGCAATCGATTCAACACCCAATCCCGTTGCCGCTTTCACGACATCCTCGCGGCATGTAAACAGAACGATCTGGTTGATCTTCGAGACTTCCTGTAATAGTTCGATCGCTCTTCGCAAACGGTCGTCATCGTAGTTCGAGAACGGATCGTCAAGAAGCATCGGAATCGATTCGCCCGTATCGCTGAACACGCGAACGAGCGCGAGGCGCAATGCCAGGTAGATTTGGTCGACTGTGCCCTTACTCAGCATCTGTCGTGGTTCATTGGCGAACCGTGCGGTCTCTGGCACGCGCACGCTAACGCCAAGCTCACGGTTTAGCATGAGTTCGCGATACGCCCCGCCGGTGATGGCGCTCAAGTATTCGCCAGCGATCTCCGTCATCTTTGGTGCGAGCCGCGCGTGCCGATCCCGAGCAACTTCGTCGATGACGGCCGCGGCATGCGATACGGCCTCGAACTCAAACTCGAGAGTCGCGACCTGAGACCGCGCCTCCTCACGTTCTTCTTCGATTTCGTTGAGCGGACGTGTCGCCGCTGCTGCTGCGGCTAATTCGAGCTGTAACGCGTGGTGTGACGCCTGGAGTGCGTCGACCGCAGCAGCGGTCTTATCATGTTCCGTGCGCAATGCGCCGTTGAGATCGGATTCAATCTCGATTCCGATCGCGGCGATTTGCTCTTCGATGATCGACGACTCTTGAGGGGTCATAGGGCCATCGTCGGCGACCTGCCGTCGGAACTTTTCGAGGTCGGTGCCCGCGAGTAGGTCCGCGAGTTTGTCTTGAAGGCGGTGTTCGGTTTGGCGTGCTTCTCGATACGCCTTCGCTTCTCCGGCGCGCGCTTCCCATTCTTCGAGCGTGGCAACGTCGGCCTGTTCGAACCGTGCCTGCAGCGCCGCTTCGTCTTGTTCGAGAATCGCGCGCGCTTCTTCGCGCTGTTGTTCTTTCTTCGCGCGATGTTCGCCCAACGTGTCTGCGCGGACCTTTCGCTCGCGCGTCTCCGACAAGGTTTTCCGGTATGCCCGAAGCGCATCGAGTGCGTCGAAATGGCGTGCTTCGTCACCGAATCCGGCTTTCCGCAACGTTTCCCGTAAGTCGACCAACTTCGCGGCCTGTTCGCCTTGCAGCGCTTTCAATTCAAGGCGAAGTTTCGCGATTTCTACTTGCAGGGCTTGCATCCGTTCTTGTGCGCGCTGATACGCCGCCAGTGCATTGCTTCCGGCCTGATACGCGGCGAGAAGGCGGTGAACCGCGATCGACGTCGGCTCGTCGTCGGTTATCGACTCGCCCAGGTTTTCGAACAACGCGTTGTGTTGTGCGCGTAACGCTACGATTTCTGCATCGGCACGTTGCGCGGATCGATTACACTCGTCGAGTTCTTGCTCGTGCTCGATGAGCAATGAACGAGATCGGGCGCGCGCCCGTAAATGGTCTTCAAGTTGTTCATCCGATTCGATGCCCGCCGCTCGTCGAATCGATTCGATGGACTCGGCGCGTTTGGCTGCCGCTTCGTCCAGCGCATTCAATGCATCCATTGCGATTGCAGCGGCCTCACGATCCCGTGCGAGCAATGCGAGGTTATAGGTCCAACTTAGTCCTGCGCCCACGCCTCCGAGCGCCATCAATACGGCGGGTAAGATTAACGTGCCGTTCGCTAATACAAACGCGAGGCCAGTGAATGTGGCTGAAAGGAGAAACCCAACTAACGTCCCGGCAATGAGAGAACGCATAAATCGACGCCGCGCCGTCAGGGCTTGAGTCGTCTGTTGAACGCCTTCGCGAGTATGCGCTTCAGCTAGTTCATCCGTTTCGCTGCCGGACAATTCTTCGAGTTGAATGTCAGCCGCGGTCGACCGTAGTTCGTCCATAGCGTCTTGCAATTGCGTGGCGCGCGCTAGCGAGGCGGAGTTCGACTGTTCCGCTACACGAAATGACGAAGCGATTTCCGTGAGCCGTGCCGCCGGGTCAGGGCCGATAGCGTCGAAGTTTGGGGCGGCTTCTTTGGTTTCGGATGCATTGTCGCAATCGCGGCGTGCTTTTTCGAAGTCTGCTTCGTATTGCACGAGTTTTTCAGTGAGCCGATCAATTTTACCTTGTCGCTCCGACACGTCTTGTTCGAGCGCTTCGGATACGGCGTCTTGATCTTCATCGATTGGACCGCTCACACGCGCGGATGCTTCGTTGTACTGCGCGTGCAACGATTGGAGCTCTTCGCTGGCCCGTGTCAATAGACTCCGTGAAGATTGCACGGCGTTCGCTGCACGTTGTGCTTCGGCGACTTCTTCCAGCGGAAATTCAGCGGCGCGGCGGTACTCGAATACCTGTTGAGTCGCGACGCGAATTTCGTCCGCGAGACGTTCGGCTTCACGAAGCCTCACCGCGCGCGATTGTTTGGCAGCGGCACCGAGCGCGACCGCAATCAGCTTGCGACGCGCGGTGGCATGGGCCAATTCTTCGGCGAGGCGTTGCCGTTCGATTTCGCGGTCTTGCAATGTGGCGAGGTGGCTGTGTGTGGCGTTCCATTCAGCCTCGAGCGCTTCGAGACGCGCTTTCGCAGCAGGCAATGGCCGCTTTACCTGTCCAGCTCGACGTCCGATGGCGAGCGCGCGATCGTCCAATAGTTTTAGTGCGGATTCGGCTGTGCCCTCTTCCGAAGCAGAGTCCGCCAGCGCGACAATGCGGTCGCGAATATCGCCGAGTGCGTCATCGCCGCCGAAATCGGCCAAGCTCCAGTGTCCAATATTCGCGACGTGCTCAAACACGTTCTTGCCGATACCGAGGTGTGCTGTCGCGAACCCGATTTCTCGGTTTCTGTACTGTTCGAATTCAGCGGTGATATCGGTGGCATTTGTTCGATCGAAGACTTGAATGAATTCTTCTTTCTTGTCGAATTCGCGGTGGACTTCGATCGCGTATCCATTGTCGAGTTCGTAGATGAGGCGTCCGCCGTATCGTGGCGCGGCTTTCCAGGGCCTACGGAGTTCATGGCTGTCTTCATAGCGCCGCTGGTGAAGCGAGCTTTTTTGGCCGTAGAGCATGTGGCCGATAAACGATCGCAACGTACTCTTACCGCGTTCGTTCGGACCGAACACGATTTGCAGGCCGGGTCCGAGCGTCACGTCCTGACCGACGAACCGGCCGTAGCCATCAATATGGAGTTGGTTGATCCGCATGTTCAGGCGCCTGGGATGGGTGGTTGTTCACCACGGTAAGACGCCAAGCCGAGTTCCCGTGCGCGTTCATACATCCGGCGTTGGCGCGGTTCGAATTCCGTCGCAATAGCCTCATTCATGCGCTGGACAAAAAGTCCTAGGCTCGTCGGGTCTTGTGCGAGCGTGTCGAAGGCTTCTTCGGCGACGGTGTGGTCCTCGATAATCAACGCTTCGAATTCGGGTTCCACGCTTTCGCGAATGCCGGACAAGCCCGTTCGCCATGCGGGTGCGGCGGTACCACGCAAGACAATCTTAGCGATGCAGCCGCGATTGGAATCGGGCCGTACAGCGCGGATGGCGTCGACCACATCTTGCGCGGTCTTCAGTTCGCCGCATTCGACCTGTGTGCGAACGTAGATAGTTTGTGCGCTCTCGACGGGCGTAACCCGCACGCGATCCGCGTCGATTTCTGTTTCCAGCCAGTAGCGTGCGCCGGTCTCGTCGAAGCCATGGCCTTCGGGTGCGCCTGAATACCAAACTTCGGTGCTAGTCGGGACTTCGATCCGTTTGAAACCGTGGTAGTGGCCGAGCGCCAAGTAGCGCAATCCTTGTGGAGCCGATTCCGCAGCGGAGAATGGTGCGTAGAGTTTTTGTCCTTCGGGTAGCGAGCCACGCTCCGCGCCATGTGCTATAGCGACATGTACCCGATCATCTTCGGGCAGCGTGAGCGAACCAAATGGATTGGACGAGATG
The DNA here is from genome assembly GCA_029262095.1 of Candidatus Hydrogenedentota bacterium. Lineage (GTDB taxonomy): Bacteria > Hydrogenedentota > Hydrogenedentia > Hydrogenedentales > SLHB01 > JAJDAB01. Next base: position 7 of record JAJDAB010000601.1, on the reverse strand, counting down.
TCGGGAC
>JAJDAB010000600.1 GCA_029262095.1 Candidatus Hydrogenedentota bacterium | reverse complement strand
GAACCGAGACGTCCAGCGACCACGAAAACGGTCGCTGGAAACATGTGGCGCAGCACGATCGGCGAAGCGGTGACCCAGTTATCCCCGTAGCCGTCGTCGCAAGTTATCGCCACTCCCCGCAGTCCGCGCGCCGCATCGTCCAACGCGATCACATTGGCGTGATCGCGAAGCCAGTCCATCTGTAGTGCGAAATCGTCGGGCGATACATTCATTTCATGATCACGATCACCGACGCTGTGATACGTCAAAATGCGCGTATACAAAGATGCTGGCCGAACCGGCGTTCGCGACAGTATCGTCTTTATCGCGCGCTTGATCGCCGCTTTCGTATCAACGCCCGGCGGCAATCGCGTCTTCCTTCGCGGTCAACGCACCCCAACAGTACCCGCACGCATACGAACAATATCCGACGAAGCGGATGGCTTGTCCCGTTACCGCCGCGCGAATGAGCCGGAGCGGATACCGCGCAATACGGAAGGACAACCCGTGCCGCGGTTGAAAATGAGTCGCATCGACCGATTCGTGTGTGTCGTAGACGGAGTCACGGTGAAACTTTTGAGCGTACGCGGATCCGAAACCGTTGCGAAAGAAGAGCCGCAACACCGCACGCCAATCGCACGGCAACGGGTGATATGCCGTCGCGCCGGGCACCAACACGACGCGGTATCCCGCGTCGCGTAGACGCACACGCAAATCAGGATCAAGCCCGCGAATGATATCTTCGCGTTCACGGCCCACCGCATTGAAAACGTCTCTGGGGAACGCACAACATCCGTGACATGCGAAATCGCTGTCCGTAATCCCATCGACTTCCGGCATATTGAATCGAGGGAATTGACGCGCAGCGCGACGCTGAAATGCGCTCGCTTCCGGAGGCACGACGATATTCGCACCCGCCATACCGATACTCGCGTCGCCATCCAGTGCGTCAACCAAGCGTTGTAACACGGTCTCGTCCGCCAAGCACGCATCGTCATCACACACAACGATATATTCGCCCTGGGCGAGCGCGGCACCTTCGTTAATTGCGCGGCCCTGCGGGAAAACACCCTTAATGAGGTTCACTTCGAAATCGCGATACGTCTGCGCATCAAGACTCGCGATTAGGCGAGGCACATGCCCATTGCGATAACCGTCGCGCGACGGAATGATGACGGAAATCCGTGGCGGCACTGTGATCCCCCTTGCCGTATATCCCCCTGGAACAGGTGAAGTATAGCGCGCGGAACATCGCGGGGAAAGCAGGGTTGCCAACAATCGATTTCATCACAACGTCAACCCAATTTCACGCCACAGGACGTCGAACGCAAACCAATCCGTCATTCCAGCGAACCGGACCTTCCAAAAAGGCGCACGCACGCAATGGACTACTATTGAGTGACAGCATTATCCTTTTCGTCTTTCCCACGAAGCGGACCTTCCAAAAAGTTCTAATCATGCAGTCGTCTCTTGCGCATAACGCCTGCTTCCTCCCTCCGTCTTTCCCGCGAAGGCGGGAATCCAGTGGTGTTCGTACGGGGTCTGGCGGCCAGGATACCGGCCAGCTTACTCCGATTCGGCCAGTTCGACTGTTACTTTCACCAACGAGTCCCCAGCATCACCCTCGCTCGACGCGAACGCGGCGATGTTGAGCATGCCTTTGAGGTCGTCGATAGACGGTTCGAGCGCGGCAATCACCTCGGCAGTGGCTTTCGCGTCCAATTTCGATACCGGGACTTTGATACTGGCGTTGGCGTCGGCCTTAGCTTTGCGCACGGCATCCGCAACCGCAACAGCAACCTCAAACGTCTGAGGCGATGCCGGTTCTGGAATAGCGGCAAACTCGTCGATCATTGGCCATGCACTGCGATGCACCGATTCGTGCATGTCGCTATCAGTCTTATACGCCCACGCCCAAATTTCTTCGGCGATAAACGGGAGAAACGGCGCAAACATGCGAACCAACACCCGGTGTATCAAGCGCAAGGATGAAGCTGCCGACACGCGGCCTTCCGTGAGTTCTTCATCGTACGTGCGCGACTTAGCGATTTCGAGATAGTTGTCGCAGAAGATTTTCCAGAAGAACTCTTCGACGAGTGACAACGCTTGGGCGTAATCGAACACGTCGAACGCATCTGTCGCACGTTTCACCATCGGTCGAAGCTCGTGGATCACCGCGCGATCAATTTCATTCGCAATCTTGTCGGGACCGAGCAGTTCCGGATCGATATCGGCAAACCGGCCGAAAGCGAACTTGCTGGCATTGAACAGCTTCGTGCAAAGTTTCTTGCCAACTTTGAACACTTGCTCGTCATAGGCCGTGTCGACACCAAGACGCGCACGCGCCGCCCAATAGCGCACACCGTCAGCGCCAAACTCATCAATTAGCGGTTCCGGTGTCACCACATTTCCCTGACTCTTCGACATCTTCTTGCGATCGGGATCGAGAATCCAACCACTAATAACGACGTTATGCCAAGGCACTTGGTTGTCGTGGAGATATGCTTTGACGATGGTGTAGAACGCCCACGTGCGAATGATTTCATGGCTCTGCGGACGCATATCCATCGGATACAAGCGGCTATGACGTTCCGGCTCATCCACCCATTTCGACGCAACTTGCGGCGACAACGAACTCGTCGCCCATGTGTCGAACACGTCAGGGTCGCCCGTAAACCCACCGGGCTTGTCGCGCTGGTCTTCCGTGAAGCCGGGCGGCACATCATCGAGCGGATCGATCGGCAACGTTTCCCGCGCTGGGACGATGCGTTGATCGTAGTCTGGCTCGCCGTTTTCGTCGCATGCATACCAAACAGGAATCGGCACGCCGAAATAACGTTGCCGACTCATACACCAATCCTGGTTGAGGCCCTCGACCCACGACTCATAACGCTTGATCATGAATTCCGGATGCCAGGCAATCTTACGGCCTTGACCCAACAATTCTTCTTTCTTGTCCATGATGCGCGTATACCACTGGCGCGCGGGTATCAGCTCAAGCGGTCGATCACCTTTCTCGAAGAATTTGACCGCGTGCGAAATCTTTTCTTCCGGTCGGTCGATGATGTCGCCCGCTGCTTCGGCAAGCGCGATGAACGTCTTGCGGGCCTTTTTCACGAACTGACCGTCGGCCAGCGCATAAACTTCATTGGCTGCGGCTGCATCGAGACTATCGAATGAATCTTCGCCGAAGGTCACCGGAGCCAGATGGCCGTTGCGGCCAATCACTTGCCGTATCGGCAGCTTGTGCTCCCGCCACCAATCCACGTCCGTCTGATCACCGAACGTACAACACATCACGACGCCCGTCCCCTTTTCCGGGTCGGCCTTGTCATCCGGAATGATAGGCACCGGGACGTGGAACAGCGGACTCACCGCCGTCTTGCCGTGATATTCCTTGAACCGATCGTCTTCCGGATGGACAAATACCGCCACACACGCCGGCAACAGTTCCGGTCGCGTCGTCGCGATGACAAGATGATCGTCGGTATCTTGCACACCAAAGCGCAAAAAGTGATACGCGCTAGGTTGCTCTTTATCAACGAGTTCCGCCTGCGCGATGGCCGTCTGAAAATCGACATCCCACATCACGGGCTGATCGGCTTGGTACGAATGGCCTTTTTCCAGTAACTCCAGGAAACTCGCCTGCGACGTACGGCGGCAATGCTCGCTAATCGTTGCGTATTCCTGGTCCCAGTCATACGAAAGGCCGAGCCGCGTCCAAAGATGCTTAAACGCTTCCTCGTCTTCAACGATCGCTTCGTCGCACAACTCAATGAAATTGCGACGGCTAATCGGGAGTGGATCGCCTTTGCGTCCGCGCTCGCCTTTGAACTCCGGATCGTAGTGGAGGTGCGGTTCGCACTTTACGTTGTACAAGTTTTGCACGCGGCGTTCAGTCGGCAGTCCATTATCGTCCCAGCCAATCGGGAAAAAGATGTTCTTACCCCGCATACGCTGATACCGCACAATAAAATCTTGGTGCGAGTAGCTAAACAGATGGCCCACATGCAGCGAACCGCTTACCGTCGGCGGTGGCGTGTCGACGACAAACGTATCCTCACGCGTCGCATTCGGGTCCCAGGCGTAGATGCCGTTGTCCGCCCATTCCGCGCACCAACGCGCTTCGGCTTCGGTTGAATTAAAACGTTTGGGTAATTCGTTCATGGCCTAATGAAATTCCGTCCTTCGTTCTTAGAATTCATGTGCACTTAATTGGAGGGCGCTTGAAGAGATGGCCGTGGATCGCGCGATGACACTTCGGCGTTTACAGGCCCGCCGCAGTCATGATGAAACCGTATAGCGGTGGGAAAAAGAATCCCAAGACCGGCCTCGCAACCAGGATGGCGATGAGGATACCCATCGGGCCAATTTGTTGCATTATTTGTTGACCGCTCGGCGGCAAAAAATAGTTCAACAAATAGTGCCCGTCCAACGGTGGTACGGGAATCATATTGAACAGCGCGAGAACCAGATTAATCATCGCGAAGTAGGCGAAGAATACCAGCGTCTGTCCGGCGATCACATCGGACAGGAGGCCGGCATCGGTCAATCCCAATAAAATCCGAATCATCACAATCGTAACTAGGGTTAACAAGACATTTGATGCCGGACCGGCCATCGCAATAAGGACTGGATCGCGCCGAATATTTCGGAGGTTGACTGGGTTGAATGGTACGGGCTTGGCCCAGCCGAACAGGAATGGCATGCCAGAAACCATAATTAGCAGTGGCATAACGACGGTTCCGATAGGGTCGACGTGTTTGATCGGGTTCATAGTGACGCGCCCGAGCAGTCGAGCAGAGGGATCGCCACAGCGGTCAGCCGTCCACGCGTGTGCGGCCTCATGAAAACAGAGGGCGAACAGCAGACACGGGTACTGAATAAGCAAAACTTCTCTGAGAGCTTGGGGATCAAGGCCGCCCATGGGCAGGATACTCCGGCGAAAACTGCGTAATTCCTTTAGAGCGAGTAGTATACGTTAGATGGAGCGCAAGCTGCAAAAATCCCGGTTTTCCGGCGCAAAAACGGGTATGTTCGGGCCATTCGCCGGGCCCAACGCGGTCACAGAAAAGGGGTTGCACGTCATAACCCCCACGTATATAATGGTTTCGGACTGACATCTTGCTTCCCTGTGCGCACGCTGCTGGATTTCCGCTAACCCAGTGGCCACTTGTTCGGGGTAGAGCTGGAAGGAGGGTGTAGGCCGGTGACCATGACGAAACGCGAACTCGTTATCCGAGTAGCCAATAAACTCGGAATGACGCAGAGCGATGCTGCCAAAATTATCGAGGGTACCTTCGACGTGCTGTCGAAGAGCTTGGCCGAGGGTAAACGCTGGGAACTAAGGGACTTCGGCGTCTTCGAGGTGAAGACACGTGCGTCACGTATGGGCCGAAATCCACGAACGGGTGATCAGGTTCCCGTCCCGGAACGGCGAGTTGTCACCTTCCGTCCCGGAAAAAAGATGAAAGAACTAATCGCTACATCGAGGCCTGGCGAGCGTGTGAGTGGCGCGGAGCCTCCGGTATCGGTAACGCCGACACCACCGCCCCCTGCTCCAGTGGAAGAATCGCCCGAACAACGCCCACCCACGATGTAGCACCCAAACTAAGTCCAGCGGTGGTAGGGTCTTGGATTGGCTGAATCGTTTCCAGTTTCAACTGGTAACCTGAGCATTGGCCACACACGCGTTGTAATTGGGAGTGTTGCTCTTGCTAATCCTTGCCGCTGACACGAGTTCAGCCGTGTTATCGGTTGCGATCACCGACGAAACCCATGTCCTGGCAGAGACTTATGTCGAGTGTGGCCGCGCGCACAGCGAGCGACTGATGGGAACCATCGAGTGGGTTCTTGGCGAAGCCCGCGTAATGCTTGCCGATGTGGAAGGTTTTGGCGTCTCGGTAGGCCCAGGTTCATTTACTGGACTACGGATTGGTGTCGCCGCGCTCAAAGGTCTCGCGTTAGCGGGTAAGCGCCCCCTCATCGGCGTACCCACCCTTCCGGTATTAGCACGTGCGGCCAATATTCACAACGGTTTGGTCTGCCCACTTCTCGACGCCCGCATGAAAGAAGTTTTCGGTGCGGTATACTCTTATACAGCAGGAATCCGTCGTGAAGTAGTACCCATGCAAGCCGTTCCCATTGAAACCATACTCGAGCAATCTCCCATGGATGCGCTGTTTATCGGCGCCGGGGCTCATCAATATGCCAACGCAATCCGAGCAGCATATCCCGAAGCGGCGATAGGCGATTCGAATCTAGACCATCCCCGCGCTGGCGCCGTAGCCGCGGAAGCGCTCGCGGAATTGGCGACCGGTGTCCAATTCGACGCCGCAACGGTGGCACCCCTCTACCTACGCGGTTCGCAGGCGGAGGAAGCGCGGCGAACGGAAAGTAGCCCCTAGTGGCGATCACGCGATCAACATTAGAATTTGAACGGTTGAGCGAAAATCACATCGCGCAACTGATGCCGATCGAACTGGACGCGTATCCCGAACCTTGGACCGCACGGATGTTCCGCGACGAAACCCGAAACGCGCGCAGTCATTTCGTCGTGGCAAGGTTGGAGGGGGTCTTAACGGGGTATGGTGGTTTTTGGTTGGTATTGGACGAGGCGCACATCACAAGCGTAACGATAAAACTGGATGCGCGCGGCCAAGGCTATGGACGTGAGCTGTTTGAATACCTGCTCGACATTGCTCGCGAAGCCGGTTCGCGAATCGCAACGCTAGAAGTCCGAGATTCGAATATGCCAGCGCAGAATTTGTATAGGTCAATAGGATTCAAGCAAGTGGGAATTCGTAAAGGGTACTATCCGAAGAGCGGCGAAGACGCTATCGTCATGTCGGCCCGGTTGTAGAGAGGCCGACGCAGGCGACGCGGTCCGCCTGCGCGGTATGGGTGTAAGGTGTTAAAACAAAGACGTGATAAAATACGCGCGATTAGTGAGGACGCGGACGGGGCCGGTGTGCCGTTGGGCGGCATCGGCGCAGGTTCCATCGAAATGGGCCGTGACGGTCGTTTTCGCAACATTACAATCAACAACAACCGGACCGTGACGGATCGAATACCAATTTCCGAAGGTTCATTCTTGGCGGTTCGCGCCGAACACCGGGGCCGCGTCCAAACCCGAATTCTTCAGCCAAACTCGAAACTCCCGTTCGACGAGGCCGGCGTGCGCCCAACGTTTTGCCCGGTCGAACAGTTTCACTGGCGCGGTCTATATCCTTCATCGCAATACAAACTAAATGACGCACAATTTCCCGTCGAAGTAAGTTGGCATGCAATGTCGCCAATCATCCCCTACGATCATGAAGCATCGACAATGCCTGTCGTGTTTATCGGCATGTATGTTCGAAACCCGCACGATTATCCCTACAACGTATCGACAATGGTCAATTGGGAAAACCTCTGCGGCTGTACCGCGACACAAACCCCCGAACGGCGCGGCCCCATCCGACCCGTTGTTGTGGCCGACGAAACAGGCTATTCACTAAAGGCCGAAGGCGCGCCGGAGGAAGAAAAGCCGCCGGTATTGGCCGGACTGGAATTCGGCTTTCGCGACGAATTTCGAAACAACGCGGAAGGCAACTACTGCCTCATCTCGAAGCAACAGCAAGACGTCGAGATTTCAGCAATGGGATGGAACGAACGCGACCCGCGCGAACTCCAGATACTATGGAATCAATTCTACTATGACGGCAAGTTAGCGGACCAATTTAGCCGGAGCGAATCGAGCCACTCCGGAGCGTTGTGCAATTCGTTTACCTTACAGCCGCACAAAGGCCGCAACGTAGTTTTCGCGTTGTCGTGGTATTGTCCAAAATACGAAGTTGCCGGAGTCGATCAGGGCAACGGGTATTCAAATACGTTCTCCAGTGCCATCGGCGTGGTCGAAAAATCGCTAAAGTTTTATCGCTACTATTTCCAGGCGGTCGAGAATTGGCATGGACGCATCATGGGATCGTCGTTGCCGAGATGGTTTAACCGGATGCTCATCAACAACAACTACGTCTTTTCCACGAACTCGATCTTTACGAAAGACGGCGACTTCGCCATGGTCGAAACGCCGGGCGAACCGCGCACGATCGGACTCGATCGGCGATTGCATCCATCTTTAGGTACGTTGCTGTTTTTTCCGGATTTTGAAGCCAAGGAAATGGCGCTTATCGCACGCCAGGAACATCCGGACGCGCCGGGCCGTTTATTTCGCACTGCGGGAATAGGCTGTGTCCACCAAGCGGGCGATGGCGCTTCGCCGGGCGAATTGTTGGAAATGAATGCCAACTTCATTCTGATGGCCTATCGCGACTACGTCATGACCGGGAAAAAATTTCTCCTCGAAAGCCAATTCACAAAATTGCAACAAGCGATGATCTATCTGTTGGGCTTGGACAAGGATGGCGATGGCCTACCGGACCAAGATGGGCGCACCACGACCTACGAACATTGGGCCATCTTTGGAACGAACAGCTACATGGCCGGATTACACCTCACAGCGCTGCGCGCCTACATCCGGCTAGCGCGCGCGGTGAACAACGAGGACGAAGCAGAACGCTGCGAGGAGATTTTCGCGCGCGCATTTGAAGTGTTTGACGAGCACTTATGGGACGACGAACTTGGTTATTATCGTGCGTACGTGAATGGTGAATCTGACGAGCTAGCCCGATTGGGTTCCGCATGTCACAGCAGCCAGCTTGCCGGTGCTTGGTATGCGGATTTTCTGTGTCTAGGGCGCATCATTCCGCAGGAACATGTGCACAAGGCGCTCGGCTCAATCTGCAAGATCAACGAGACCAAGACGGGACTTGCGAATGCGCGAATGCCGGACGGATCTCCGTGCACAAACCCGCCGGAAGTGGGTGGCGATCCCAAAATGGGCGGCGCTTGGATCGGCTACGATAGCGTAGTCCATGCGAGTTCGTTGTTGCGCGGAGGATACGCGGATCGGGCGTTGTACGCCATACAGAAGATTTACAAAAACGTTCACGGTCGCCGATCGCTTTCTTACAACCAACCACTCGAGTGGGACATTGAGAAAAATGAGCCATGCGGATGGGGCATCGATCGGCACATGGGATCGCTGTCCGTTTGGCACCTGCTCTACGCGTTGCAGGGGTTTCACCTGAATGTGGCGGATTCCGTGTTGTGGCTGCGACCAAGCTTGCCCACCGGCGTACATTCGTTGAGCACTCCGTTGTTTACGCCTCTTACCTTCGGCTGGCTGAAATATTCAGAAGATGACAACAAACGCTATGGCCAACGAGTTCAACTTAAGTTTGATAGCCCGATCCGATTAAAGACCATTGTCCTGCGAGTCCCAAAAGAAGTTGAAGATGTCCATGTGCAATGCGTGAGCGACGAGGGGCCA
>JAJDAB010000599.1 GCA_029262095.1 Candidatus Hydrogenedentota bacterium | reverse complement strand
ACGCCCACCGTTGGCGCGGGACCGTTTAACATGTTTGACGTAAATGCGGCGAGGGCCGGGTCGTGGTCTGAGGTCAAAGATGATGGCACGTTTCGTGTCGGCGCACTCGAATACGAGGCTGACTATCGGATCGAAGTTAGCAATCCTGACTACGCGCCGATCACGCAGGAAATTCGTCTCAGGCCGGGTCGTGACGCTGGGCCGATCTCAATTGTGTTTACGGAGGGCAGTTCAATCTCCGGAGTGGCGCGATACGTTTCGGGTGATCTAGCAATCGATACGCGTCTGATGCTCCGTGGCGAAAACGATTCCGTGATCGATTGGGCGTCAGGCATCAGCCAAACGGAAAAAACAGACGAAGCCGGCCTCTTCAAGTTTGAGCGTGTTCCGGATGGGATCTTTCGAATCACCGCGATGGGTTCCATGAATTCTCAAGGGGGTGATGGCACGATTGCCAATGTCGAGAACGGACACGACCTAACTGGAGTCGAAATCCTTGTTGAACAGATTACCGATGATCCCACTCAACCTGTTACAGGGACGGTTGTTGACCGCGATGGTAAGCCTGTAGTTGGCATTGAAGTTACCGGGTTCCAAGTTTCCGGAATCCCCGGAGACTCATCCAACACCGATGATGACGGACGTTTTTCACTTAAGCTTATCCCAGCGCTGGGCAACAGTTTCACCCTCGAAGCCAAAGGGGAGGCCGGGTACAAGCGCTTATCCGGTGTGCGTCCGGGAACTGAAGTGCGATTGAAATTAGGCCCGTCCGCGCGCGTGGCTGGGATTGTCGTAAACGAAGCCGGCTACCCAATCGCGGACTGCTCTGTATCGCTTGAAAAAGACTCGCAGAATTTTATGGACGCGATGCCGTTCGGGGGTAGGGAGGAGGCGACGACGACGGGTGATGACGGGCGTTTCGAAATTGCGGACATCAAGCCCGGAGCCTACATCGTCAAGGCGGAGAGCCGAACACAAGGCACCGGAAAATCAAAGTCTATCCAAATTGACGAAGGGAAGACGGTCGACGGCATACGCGTGACGCTCGAACCCGGCGCGCGGGTCAGTGGCGTTGTTTACGATCCGGATCGCCGTCCAATCGGCAATGCTCAAGTCGGCGCCGTGGTCGAGGTGACCGGACCGATGGCCGCCATGGCGTCGTACATGCCGGAAGAACTCTCGGCTTCGACGGCAGCAGCCACAACAAACGAACGGGGCGAATTTGTGATTCCCGATGTCCCGCCCGGCACGTACACCATAACCGCTTCTTATCCCGGCTTCGCCAAAGCGGCGCAACCCGATATAACGCTGCGCAGCGGCGAAGACCTGCGCGGCGTTGATCTCATGCTGGCGCTCGGCGGAGGCGCATCTGGCGTGTATACCGTCAATGGCCAACCCGTGAAAGACGTGATGATTCAACTCATCGGCGCGGGCGGGTCAAAGATGATCACAACCGACGCCGAAGGTCGGTTTGATGTGACTGGATTGCCTGCCGGTCAATACATGGCGATGGCGATCGACATGAATGCGATCGACCCATCCGATTCAGGTGCGATGGGCCTCTCGAATATGAATCAGCGCACGGTGGAGATCGCCGATGGCCAAATCACCGACATCGATTTTACGCCGCCGGTTGGTGTGAATGTGAGCGGCAGTGTCGCCGCGCTCGGGATAGGGGAAAACGTCATGGTCCGGCTGCGCACGCCCGACGGAATCTCGTTCGCTGACCTCGATCTTTCCGACCCACTCAGTTCGGGTTTGGATATGATCGCGGCGTCGGCGGGCTTCGGCGACGTGGAAGCCGATGGATCGTTTAATATAGATAACGTCGAGCCCGGCCAATACGTGCTCGAAGTCTACCAACAACCCGACCCCAGCTCGGTAGACTTGTCCGGGGATTTCGGCATGGAATCCATGCAGGCGTTCATGCCCGTGTTGGTCTATACCCAAGAAATCGCGGTGGATAGCACGCCCATCCAGGTGACAATCGGCGCCCCAGTTCCGTAGTTCCTGGTAGCAAAACGTAGTTTCGGGCATAATACGGGTGTCGAAGTTCCACGCCGGGGGGATCCGCGTGGACAGCCGTTCTAAGAAAACGGCGGGGGACGAACAGGATATGCGTCTACAACTGCATCCAGTTATCGAATGGGCCGCTCGTGTTGCCCGTAGCGGGATGATTGTCAATCATGACAAATGATACCGCTGCCTCAACAAAGGAGGCGCTCGGCCGCCAGTCTCAGAAGATGGAAGTGCTCGGACAATTGGTGTCCGGCATTGCTCATGAGATCAACACACCCACGCAATACATTGGCGACAATCTTCATTTTATTGCGGAAGGCCTGTCGAGTCTCTACCGACTCATCGAGCAGTACGATGCACTCGTCGAGGCCACTGCCGAAAATCCCAAATTCGCGGAAGCGATTCAACAGATCAACCAGCTTGCTGACGAAATAGACAAGACGTTCTTAATTGAAGAACTGCCGGGTGCCGTGGAGCGAAGTGTTGATGGAAATCAACGCGTTGCGGAAGTCGTCCAATCGCTTCGCGAATTCGCGCACCCCAGCGACGAGGCGAAAACGCCGACGGATATCAATCACGCCATCACTACATCCGTCAGCCTCGCACGGAACGAGTGGAAATACGAGGCAGAGATGGTTTTGGACCTCGCGCCCGATTTGCCGCTTGTGTCTTGTATCCCTGGTGCGTTCAATCAAGTCATCATTAATTTAGTGGTGAACGCCGCGCATGCGATCGGCGATCTGCGTGGATCGGACAGCGCTGAGAAAGGCGAGATCAAAATTTCTACGCGCCAAATTGAACACGATGTGGAAATCCGCATTAGTGATACCGGCGCTGGTATTCCCGAAGATGCTCAGGAGAAGATTTTCGACCCCTTCTTCACGACGAAAGAGGTCGGGCGCGGGACCGGCCAAGGCCTCGCCATCGTCAATTCAATCGTGGTAGATACGCACGGTGGTGTCATCGGCTTTGACACGAAAGAGGGGAAGGGTACGACATTCGTCCTGCGTTTCCCCATCGAGTCCTGACGCCGCCAATGTCCAAGCCACGCATACTATTCGTTGACGACGACCATCACTTTCGCGAAGGCCTTCGCCTGACGTTGCGCCCGTACAGGAAGGAGTGGGAAATAGCGTTCGCCGAGAGTGTCGATGACGCGCTCGGCCAATCGCGCCAACTCCCGCCCGATGTCATCGTTTCCGACGTCAACATGCCTCGCCGGTCAGGGCTCGATCTCCTCGTTGAGTTAAAGGGGGATGCCCAACTCAAAGACCTTCCGGTCATTATTCTGACGGGGAATGCGGAACTCGATCTCAAGCGAAAAGCGCTCGATCTGGGCGCTGCAGATTTGCTGAACAAGCCGTTTCAACGCGAAGATCTGTTCGCGCGTTTGCGCAACGCGTTGCGCCTCAAGTCCTACGAAGACCAATTGCGCGATCATAATCACAAACTCGAAAGCGCAGTCCAGGAACGAACGCGCGAACTCGAACGGTCCAAACGCGGAATCCTCTGGCGGCTCGCAAAGGCCGGCGAGTTTCGAGATGAAGAAACCGGTAATCACGTCGCCCGTGTCGCCTGCACGAGTCAACTTGTCGCAAAGGCAATTGGTTTGGACAGCGTAGTGTCCGAGGCGATTTTCTTGACGTCACCGCTTCACGACATAGGCAAGATTGGAATACCGGATAGCATCCTCCTCAAACCTGGCCCGCTCACGCCGGAAGAAATGGATGTCATGCGGACGCATTG
>JAJDAB010000598.1 GCA_029262095.1 Candidatus Hydrogenedentota bacterium | reverse complement strand
AAGCGGTCATCCCGAACGCAGTGAGGGATCTACCCAAGCCGTTCGCATCAATCGGGCCCTAGAAGATTCCTCACTGCGTTCGGAATGACAAACGGAAAGGCCCCGGCAACCTTTCGATTGCCGGGGCCTGGTATTGAAGGTATTCGAATTACGTGATGGGCTTAATTAGAAGCCAATCCGTGTTTCGAAGTACAGGTAGTCGGCATCATCATCTTCGCCGGAACCACCAATGAAGCCAAGACCGTTACCATTGCTGAACTGACCATCTGCTGTGCCGTCATCGGCAAAGAAGTGGGCCCAACCAATTTCGAACGTCAAGTCTTCGGTGTAGTTGTACGTCACGTACAGACCAGCTTCCCAACCGAGGTCGGAATCATTCTCTTGTGTCAAGAACGAAAGGGCCGGTGCAACCGGAATCTTGAATCCACCGACGCTCCAGTTAAGGGGTTCGTCGAATTCTTCAAGCGTCTGGAAGTACGAAAGGGCCAACAACACGTCGATGCTCTCGGTCGGCGACGCGCTTACGCCTGCGCGAATCACGTACGCATTCGAGAGGTCCGTGTTCGAAATGAACTCACTATATTCCCAGTTCGAGAACAGGCGGTTGAAGCTTACGCTTGCATCCGGCTGGCTGAATGGGTTGAGCCATTCCAGGAACGTTACGTCACGATCGTCTTCGCCATCAAAGTACGCACCGCCAACATAGACACGCGGTTGCATATTCACGTCGAAGGTGTAACCCAACTCGAGGTTCGCACCCCAAGAATCGTATTCAGCGTCGTCATCACCGTAAAGGAACGGCTTGAACAAGAAGCCCTGCTGACTGGCGTAGTCGCCGGTCTGCCATGCTGCTTCTGCTTCGAAGTCAAACGCGCCGATTTGGCCAGCTCCGCGGAGGCCGATGGTGTGCAAGTTACCAGCATCGTAGTCATCCAAACCAAAGATGTCTTCGATCCACTCCAACGGCGCGATGAAGTTGGTGTCATTCAGGCGACGAGGGTCACGTACCAACAACCAGTATGCGTCGATGGTGATGTCTTCGAGACCCGTGTAGCTACCGTAAATACCCGACATCGTCACGTCGTCATCATCTTCGGCAAAGCTTCCGCCTTCCGCGAGGATGGTGTGGAACGCCGTGATGCTGAACAGGTCGGTCGCGTAATCAAGACGCAGGCCGTCAAACGAGAGGCCTTGGAAGAACGACGATGCGTCATTCGTTCCGACCAACCATTCGCTACCCAAGCTCATTTCTTGACGACCGATTCGCATGCGAAGCGGGAAGCCCCACATGTTCTCGGCCTGGATGTACGCCTGGTAGACTTCCACGTCATCAACGCTGGCCGCTGCTGCGTCCGCGCCGGTGACGTAATTCGAACGGAAGTCCTGTCCCCAGATGTCGTAGCTATCCAATTCGATGAACGCGCTGACTTCATTCGTGAAGTCCGCACGTACCGCAAGACGCGTACGCTGTTCAACGAAATCAAGCGAATTGGTTTGATCGTCGTCCGTCAAAAACCGACTAACGATGCCACCACCCGCAGGTGTCAAAGCGCCAATGAACGAACCCGAACCAATGGCACGACGCGGCAAAAAGAAATTCGGCCACACGATTTGTGTGCCCGTTCCCTTTACTGCTCCGTTCGAGTAGTAGTTGGCGCGGATGCGGATTTCTCCGCCGACTTGCACGTTTTGCAGTTCTGCCATGGCAGGCACGGCGACTACTGCAACTGCAAGCATTGCCAATGCAAATTTCCGCATGGTTTTGCTTCCTTCCATATGTGAACGCACTATTGCGTTCGTACCAGCCGCAACCAGGACCAATAATGGTATTGATGTCTTGGTGCGCATGCTGTTAATTGTTAAACCGAATCTATATGCAACATCGTCATTGTGTTATCAACCCGGGGAGGTAGTCGTTTTTGCAACTGCTTCCATCCCTCCTTTCGGCCTCCAAATTGGGATTGATAATGATGGTATTGTCTTGCGATTACGTCGTTTAGTACCCCGATAAAGATGTGGTTGCGAACTGTCTATCCGAGACCCTGGCGAAAAACTGAATAACCCCACAAACGAGTAGAGTATAGCGGCGTTTGGTCCGCCGCGTCAAGCATTTTGAGCACATCGCACGCTTGCGACAACGGCAGACCGCCAAGTAGAATGGCACAACTTCCGCTATCACCGAGAATTCTTTTGACCATTCCTACTGCGAACCAAGATACGCCAGTCGATCCCGATCAAGGGTACGTGAATTACTTCGACGTGCTCGATGTCGGCGAGTCGGCGAAGCCGGGAGAAGTTCGCAAAGCCTACCGACAAAAAATGAAAAACCTCATTAACGATGTCCGCCGAGTCGAGCTAACTGCCGAACTTCGGTCGCGCTATTTCCTTGATATGGCTAAGCTTAACGCCGCTTTGTTCATTCTTCGAGACACCTCCGAGCGGGACGCCTATTGGATAGAGCGGTCGGCCCTGATCGCGCTTGAGGAGCAGTGGAGGAAAGTGGAAAAAGAAAGTCGCGATGACGCAGAAACGATTGCCCGGGAGTACGATAGGCGCGTACGGGGCTGGCTGTCTAAGTACCTGGAAGATATGATGTTAGCCGCAGGAAGAGACAAGGAATGCATGGAGGCCAGCCAGTGGGACCGAGCCCACGAACGGCACGCCACGCGCACATTGCGCGAATTCCGGCATAAGCAATACCGCTCAATTCTGGAGCGGCTCCCGTTTGTAGATGTGACGACTCCAGTGATCGACTGGGATGAACGGCGCCAAACCATAGCATCTATAGTAAGTTCGGTGGACTGATCCGATGGCGAAAAAACGACCAACGGAAGCGCCGCCGATCGCGGCTGACCCGAAAATCACGGCTGAAGCGCTAGCTCGGGCAGTCGCCGAAGGCGACATCGTGAGTTTTCGGATGGTTTTCGCACCCTTTTCGCCCGCCCGCGATTACACCGCTGAAGATTTCATGGCGGGAAAATACCGGCAATTGCTCGTTGATGATGAACTAAGAAGCGCTCCAGATTTCGTGAAAGCACTCGAAGCGATCAACGAAAATGGGGTCTGGGAGCATATTCAAGCGGAACTGAAGGCCTCTCGGCCGCCGTGCTTGCCTTCGGGTCCACTCATGGCATTGGCGGACAACGCCGTTCGCCTCGGCAAGTACACGGCTGCGGCACAAGCGTATGAAGTACTTCGGATTCGAGAGCGGATTCAATCGGAGTTCGCAGACGAAGCGGACCGGCTATTGGAAGCGGGTGAGATTGATCGCGCGGTAAAGGGCTATTTCATCGCAGCGGGGTTGAATTACGACTACGCTGGTTTTCCAGATCCGCTTCCCCTCGGAAATGATTATCCTACGCGAGCGCTCATGCTACATGGAGAGTACCCGCGCAATCCGCTGGATTGTGTGGCTGCGTTGCCACCAGACCGGTTTGCGGGTGCCGCTTTCGAGTATTTATTGAATGACCTCGATCTGGTCAAGCGGCTCCTGAATCACCCGTTGGAGAAGCAACTCGCGTTCTTCTACGCCCTGATTCAACGATGCGATCCCAACTGGGACGCGTTTGCGAAACGATTTAGGGAAGCGTGTAGCCAATTGGAGCCTTTCGCGGCCGCATTGGCGGTCGGCGCGAACAATGGACAGCTTTCGCTGCGAAATGAGCTGGATGCGGAGCAGGCTGGAGATCCTTGGGTTTTGCCTATAACGTTGCTGGGGCGTGAGTTAGACGACCCACAGTGGTGGCAGTATCTGAAGGAGTTGGCGATAAAGCATCCGGCTGCACCGCTTTTTGTCGCTCGGCAGCTCATGGGCGAAGTCGAGGTCTTTGTACCGCGTCTGCCGGCAGAATCGCCTATTCCCGGCGCATTGGGACTGCCTGCGGAAACGTCGGCTGTGGTAAATGTTGCAAGCGGATCCGTTTGAACGTCTTAAGATGACCGTGCTACCGTAGTTTGACCTAGCCAGTGGTGTATGGCGGGCTTGAACCCTGAGATAACTATTGGAATGGGCGGCCGGGCAGTGAATCCGAACGATCCTTCAAATCCAAACCCACACGGAACGCGGCAACAGTCTGCGGCCAGCGAAGTGCGGCGGGAAATCGCTGAGTTCGTAAAAGTTGTGGTGTGGTTCCTCGTTCTATTCTTTATGTTGCGTTTCTTCGTGATCGAAGGCTACGAAGTGCAGGGTCCTTCAATGGAGCCGACGCTTCAGAACGGTGAACGAATCCTCGTGTCCAAGTTGCCGCTCATCGCTAGTAAGTTTTCATTATTCAATCGACTTGACCCCATTCAAGAGAGCGACATCATCGTGCTGAACGGTCCCGATGGCACGAACAAGCGTTATGTAAAGCGTGTTGTGGCGCGCGGCCCGGATCGGGATCGGTCAAATACGGTCGTCGCGGCGGATGAAGATTTGTATGACGGCGTGCCACTGGAGATCGCGGACGGTCATTTGTACGTGAACTATGACTTAGTGGATGAACCGTATATTCCAGAGGATAGAAGGGCATTTAAGTCGTCGCCGATGAAAACGTTTTTGAATACGGGGACGTATTTTGTTTTGGGCGACAATCGCCGAGTGAGTAAAGACAGTCGTAATTTCGATGCCATCGACGAAGAGGACATCATAGGTAAAGCGGTGTTGCGATTTTGGCCGCTAAGCCGCTTCGGCCTCTTGTGATGAAGGTTCTCATTTTCTCGGATGTCCACCTCCAGGTTGGCGAGGCAGGACGACCGGGGCGAGAACGGTTTATTGCATTTCTCCATTCCTTCGATCCCACCGAGTATCATCGCATCGTCATCTTGGGCGATCTGTTCGATTTCTGGTTTGAATATCGCCATGTCATCTTTTCTGGATACTTCGATGTGCTGAGGGCGTTCGCTGATCTGCATGACGCAGGTGTGCAATTCGATTTCGTATGCGGGAATCATGATCTGTGGGCAGGTCGATTCCTCGAATCGGAATTGGGATTCGCGATTCATCGTGAACGGCTGGAGTTGGACCTGGGCGATCGCCGCGCATTGTTCGTGCACGGCGACGGAATCAATCCGCGCGACGTCGGTTATCGCCTCTACAAAAAGATCGCACAGATGCCGCTGGTGATTTGGATGTTCAGTCTCTTGCATCCGGATTGGGCGATGAAGTTGGCACAGGGCGTATCGCATGGGAGTCGGCGCATGTTTCAAGTGGAAGATCGGAGTCAAGGATCAGAAGTTGGGCCTCTGCGGGATCATGCGGAACGGGCGCTAGCGGCGGGCGAGGCAGATGTCGTATTCAGCGGGCATTGCCACTATCCGCAACACGTCGAATTTCCGACACCAAACGGTACGGGCCTTTACATCAATACGGGCGATTGGTTGCACCATTGCACGTACGTGGTCTGGGACGGCATCGCGTTTACCACCCACTCATTGAAAGACGCTAAAAATGACACCACCGAAGAAGTGTCCGAGCACGAAGCATAGGGCACCGAATGTGAGCATGGTCGCCAAGTATACGATGCCGGCGCCTCTCCGTTTTGAGAACGACACAATCCTGCGGCGAATCAACGTACCAACGCTTGGCATAATGTCCGCGACGACGACGGTGATGTTGTCGCGCCC
>JAJDAB010000597.1 GCA_029262095.1 Candidatus Hydrogenedentota bacterium | reverse complement strand
AAGTAGACGTCTTCATCCGCGATATATCGACCGACCAACAACGAATCGCCCCCGGCACGCGGACGGCCGGAAACGTTCTTTCGACCGGCCTGTTCGCCATCGAGGTAAATACGCATTTGGCCAAACCCATACGTCGCGGTGACCAGATGCCATTGACCCGGTTTTACAACGCCCGCGTCGAGTGTGTCGATACCCGCCATGGAAAAACGAATGCGGCCCTGATTGATTTGTAAGAAATAGCCAGACTGCAACCACATGCCTTTTGTAATCAGAACCGGCATGCCGTCGACGTCGTCCAGCTTCACCCAGGTACTCAGGGTCAACGCGTGCGTGGGATTCCAATTCGGTTGCGGCGGTAGCTCGGCCCACCCTGCGCCGCCGAGCGCCAGCGCATTTTCCGCAAGTTCGGCCAACCCTTCAAGATATTGGTCATCATTGAAGGAAAGCTGAAGCAGCGGGCGCAAGGGTTCGCGCGACGACATCACATCGATCGCAGTCGATGTCGCACCGAGCCGCCCATCGGGCGCTACACCCGATACTGTGTACCGATACGCGCGGCCGCTTCCCACATGATCCGACATTTGCAGGTATTGACCGAAGTCCGCAGCGATACGGGTTTCCTCGATCACTTCACCCGCATCGTTGTACTTGAGCACGTGATACTCCGCTGCTTGAGGAGAATCGCTCTGCCAGCCCAGGACGATGCGATTGGCGCGCGCTGTCGCCCGAACGATCTCCGGCGGATCGGGCAACGGCAAATCTGGGATGCGAACCCGAATTTCGCGGCGATCGGCCGGACCCGTCACGCCGCGCCGCGCTTCGATCGTATACGTCGAGGTCTTGTTCGCAATGGGGTGTGTGTCCTCGAACCAACCGCCAGGCACAGTGCCCAGCGGTTCGCCTTCGCGCAACACGGTGTAGAGTTCGCCCTGCCTCGTTTGCCAAGTGAGCTCCACACTGTATCGCTGCGGACGAATTCGGGTGTCGATCTTAAACGGTGCGCGCACACTCAGCGAGGGCAGCACGATTTTCGTCGGTTGCGGTTGCGTGTGACGTGTCATGGACTGAAGAACATCTGGAAAACCGGGCGGCCATGTGATTCGTTTGCGCGCGCCAAGCTGCGCAACGACGCCGAACTCAATGTTCGCCTCATCATCTAACGCCCGAGGAAACACCAGCGCATAGGTCTGCCCACCCATCAGTCGTAGCGAATGTTCAATTCTTTCGTCGCTTCCAAGGCGTCTCGCTACGACCCGCACGTCCATACGCGCGGCGTCGCGATCGAGCACGATGACGCGATCCGGAAGCACATAGAGATCGGCCGTCGGCTGACGACGAAGCAATCTCGGTGCGGTGCCCGGTGGTTGAATCGTCTCATCGGGCCAAGCTCGATGCAACGACGCCCAAGCCGATTGGTTTAACAACGCGAGGGCGCCTAAGTCATTCTTGTTCGTCGTACTTCGCGCAAACGACTTTGCCGTTTTTAGAATGCTGGAATCATTTAGCCACCCGCTCATGCGAGGCGATTCATGATCGCTCGTGCCGAGTGCAGCGAAATCTTGAACCGTTTCGTCAAATTGAAGCGCGATATCAATGGCGTCAGCGAGTGTTCGCATCTGCGAATAAGCCTGATCATCTTCGTGGTTATCCAACAGGCCTCGAAGTTCGTACCCGACTCGAAGCAGCTCAGTCCGTTTGATTTCAGCTCCGGTTTGCCACAACGGCCGGGCATGACCGTGGATCAACGCCGCACCGGTCCAGCCCATACCAAGTTGCTGCAGCGATTGAAGAATCGGCAATATCTGCTCACGCGGGACATCGCCAAACTCGGTGCGCGCGCGATCATCCAGGAACGCATCCACTCCATACGTGTTGCGCCAGCCATTGCGCGCGAAGTACGTCACAGACTCGTTTGCGGCACGCGTGCGCCAATGGGACCCGTATACCGCCAACATGCCTTGCGGCTTCGCATCGTCCAATGCCGCTGAAAGCCGCTGGAGAATCGGTTGAGGGCCTAACAAGCCGCTTTCCTTTTCCAACGTAAACACTGGAATCCGCATGCGCGATTGCCGTAGCGCGCCAACCTCTGATGCGATGCCGGCGTTGAAGTTGCCGTCGTCCATCCCCGCGATGACCATATCCGAGGGCAGAACTCGGTCAAGACCCTGATAAAAGTCCTCGAATCTAGCAGCGCCTGGTCCACGCCAACCACTAACAATCACGGTCATATCGGGACGCGTGGCATTGACCATCTGGCGCGCATACTGAGCGAATAGGCTCATCCGCACCGCCTCTGCCCGCCGCCCTTCATCGAGTACGTTGCCGAACGCCTCGGACCATCGCGAGGAGAAGCTGTCCCACACACTTCGTTGCGCTGGCGTCTGCGTAGGGCGGGCGCCTTCCGAACTTGGCTCCCAGATCCACATACTGTCTGCTTCGGGATATCGGCGGAGAATTGATTGCACGCGCGCCGCCAGATGATCTTGTGTCTCCGACGTAGTCGGGTCACCAAACACTTCGAATCCGATGCCAACAAATAGGCCGCGCGACTTCGCGTATCGCACCGCGCGCGCCAGCACATCTTGCGATGCGCGGATTGATATATTCCGACTTCCGATAAACGATGCTTCCGACCCGAAATGCTCCCGAGAATACATCGCACCGGTGTCACCCAAATACGCGGCTGTCGATAGAGGTGCTTCACCCACGATGAGTTGGGCCGTATTGCGTGCGCGTTCCCCTCTGACCATGGTTCCTTCGAATTCGTATGCCGAAAATGGGTCGAAATCCGTGCTGTAAAATGCGACCGCATTCAGGCCCATACGGCACAGATCGTCGATGTATACCCTGTAGTCTGACCATTCCCAGGTTGAAGCACCGATCAAATCGCCGAATCGGGGAATAAGGCCTCGCACTGCGAATGCTGGTGAGTGCGATCCCGCGAATCGGGCGAGACTACTAAGCGATGCACTGGGCGGAACGATTTCCCTTCCGAGTCCAAATCGAAACCCAAGCGATTCGAGCGCACCGAATACGCCGTTCGAAACACCCCCCGGTTTTTCCGCACTAATGATCCAAAGCGCCGGACTACGCGCTGACCGGATGACAATGTAGCCATCATATTCTGGAATCGGTTGACCAAACGGCCAACGCTGCCCAAGCTCAGGTAGATTCTCGGCCGTGGCCAAGAGCAAGCCGGAAGCGTCATCAGGAATCGCGGCCGCATCGCGAATGGCCAGGACATCCCCAGTCGACGCGTACCAGAGCCGTTGCAATTCGTGCGCGGTGGCCTGTTCAATCGCGTCGCCGCTTACATATATCGCGTCATCAGATGCCGCGGCCACCGTCAGTGCGAGCATGAACACAGCGACCTGCGCACGCACGCAAATCGTCAAGCATTTGAGTGATTTCATAGATTGTTTTCCGAGCATGTTGGAGGAGTGTACCTTACACTACGCGGCCTTTGCGGGTTGAGAATTGGAAGACCGCAAGTTATTAGCAACGTTCTTAGCAATGTATGAAGACGTGAAACCGACCAAGCTACATTGTCTCGTCTCCATACTGTCATTGATTTTTTGATCGTGCCGATCTTCGCGTCTTTCATCGCGCGTAGCCGACGCTGTCCTGGCATCGTCACCCATACACATTTTGTCCACACCGGCCAAAATAGGGCTTTTGCAGAGTTCAAGAATCAGGACAAAAGCGTCGTAAAACGTGTAATATATTGTATCTGTTGAGGTTAGGGCCACTCTTTCCGATGACCGGCTGCAACATCAGGAAAACCACTATTCATGTTTCGGGTACGTTTCAACTGCAACAGCGAGTTATCCACACACCCGGTCGAAGCCAACGAATAGATCCTACTGGCCGGTAGGATTAGCCTTTTAGCAACATAAGGATGAAATACCGTCATGCGCATCATAGCTGGAACCGCACGAGGCGTGCGCTTAGAGTCGCCATCGGGAAATCATATTCGCCCGACACTAGATCGGGTACGTGAATCCGTCTTCAATATCTTGGGAGACCACGTACACGATGTAGCGTTTCTCGATATGTTCGCCGGAACTGGCGCGGTCGGTATCGAGGCCTTGAGCCGAGGCGCGAAGTCCGCTGTGTTTGTCGATTACGCTTCTGACCAAATCGCGTTGGTTCAGCGAAACTTGGCGAAAGCAAATCTATCGGAAGCGGCGCGACTAGTTCGTTGCAAACTGCCGGGGCAGCTTGGGATTGTCGGTGGCGCATACGAAATTGTTTACGCCGACCCGCCACGCACGTTTACAGATTATCAGACGCTGGCCGAAGCGCTATTGGAATCGGGACTAATAGCCAAACAAGGCCGTTTTATACTGGAAACGCCTAAGGAAACGATCCTAGCCGACGATTTGGGCGGACTCCTACTCTCCGATTCCCGAACCTATGGTGACACACGTATATCAATCTTCACTTGACACAAAATGTAGTATTTGCTAATATTATCACTACACAAGATACGGACGTCACCTACATGAACACAATTCTTCTTGTGGTCAGCTCTATGGAGGGGCAAGATTATGGCTTCGATGCGCTGTCCGTTTTGCGGACATAGCGACAGTAAGGTTGTTGACTCGCGATCATCCAAAGAAGGGGATGCGATTCGGCGGCGGCGTGAATGTTTGAAGTGCGTCCGACGCTATACAACTTACGAGCGCATTGAAGAAGTCGCGCAGATGGTCATCAAGAAAGATGGGCGTCGTGAAGCATTCGACCGCTGGAAGATTAAAAGCGGAATTCTAAAGGCCTGTGAGAAACGTCCTGTCAGTCTCGACCAGGTCGAAGCGCTCATTGACGATGTGGAGCGATCCCTCTTCAATTCCACTGAACACGAAGTATCGACACAAGATATAGGGGCGGCCGTCATGGAGCGGTTGCAGCGTCTGGATGAGGTGGCCTATGTCCGATTTGCATCGGTCTATCGCCAGTTCAAGGACCTGAACGAATTCATGAGCGAGCTCAAGTCGCTTCTTACCTAGTCTATCTCACTGGTCGGTTGTAGGGTGCCTGCTTGGTGCGCTACTATGCCCTTTCTCCACGCATTTATTCGCGGGGGGATTTCTGTTCTTGAGGTGCTTTGGGCGGCTGTGCCCGGGGCTGCGGGGG
>JAJDAB010000596.1 GCA_029262095.1 Candidatus Hydrogenedentota bacterium | reverse complement strand
AGAGCATTGTGGTATCGACCCAAACATTGCACGGCCTTACGGATCCTGCGCCGCCGACCCAATCCACGAAAGTACCCGCTGCCCCTATACTTGATGGCCCTGCGGGATTTGTGATTCAACCCGGGGACGTGTTGGACTTTCAGTCGTTTGATGATCCGTCTATTTCGCGTAAGGACATCATCGTATTACACGACGGAACGACGACGTTTCCCCTCATTCACGATATAAATCTAAGCGGCATGACACGGGACGAGGCGAAAAGACTTCTCCAGACCTCATATGAAGAGGTTTTTCGCGATCCGCAGTTTTCCTTGAGCGTGCAGTCGCCAGCAGGTCACTCCTTTTATGTACTGGGCGATGTGGCACGACCGTCGGAATTTCCGTATGGCCGGGGCCTGACGGTGTTGGAAGCGGTCAATATTGCGGGTGGACTTCGTGTCACCGCGCGTGCCGGTGGCGAAGCATTTTCACCATCGCAAGGGACGCTTACGAAAGCGTTTATTATCCGGCGGAGCGCCACTGGGCGGAACGTCATCGAGGTGGATATGCGCGGCCTGACCAAAACCGGTTCACATCCCTCGGAGATGGAAGTTGTCCCCGGCGATGTGGTGTATGTTCCTGAAGGCGTCAATTTGGTGTACGTGTTAGGCGAAGTTTCAAGTCCGAATGTCTATCAGCTCACGAGTAACCAAACGTTGTTGCAATTGTTGAGTCGTGCGGGCGGGATGCGTTCGAGTATCGCGCGTGCCCGGCATATTGTATTGATGCGTCCGATCGACGAAGCGCACACGGAAATATCAGTGATGGATTTTCGCGCGATGGTGAAGTCGGGTGAAGATGTATTGATGCAGCCGGGCGACATTGTTTATGTACCGCGCAAACGGTTAATCCGAGTGCAGGAGTTTGTGCAACGGTTTACGGGCAGCATCTCCCCCATTCTTGACTTGTATACGAGCGCGTACAACGCGGTCTATTTGGACCGGCGCACGAAAGCATTCTTCGATTCGGTGGACACGGACCAAGGTGGATTAGCCGGATCCCTTCAAAGTCTGCAAGGACTGGGATCGATTGTTCAGGACTTTACGACCGGCTTGCCGCAAGTCCCGAACATTCCAACGGAACTGCTGACGCCGCCCGTCCCGGCACCGTCACCGTAGAAGACCGGACGAGACCAGTGACCACGGAGTATTCAGCGGAATTATCGTCGATCGCAGCGCCCCATGTGGCCCCGGTGCGCACGGTGAATCCCAAACGTCTTATTCGCGAGCGGTGGCCGTTGATGGTTGCAGTGGCTGTGGCGATCGCGGTTCCGTCGTGTATTGGGAGCTGGTTCCTGCTGGCCGCAGAGTACGATGCTGGTGCGACGTTACGCTTTTTGCGAAACAAGCAATCCGTTTTGTTCGACACCAGCAATTCGTTCGCGCGTTCAACTGATTATGAACAACACGTCTTGACCGAGGCCGGTTTGATTGAGGGCCCCGTCGTTGAACGAGTGCTGAATGACCCGGAAATACGGGAGCACCCCTATATCGCGAAACGTGTCGACCCGCTGCAGTTTCTTCAGCAGTCCGTGCAAGCTCAGATGCGCCCGAATCAGGAACTGGTCGACATCACGTTTCGTGCACCGGACCGGGATTTGGCGGTTGCAGTCGTGACGAAGACGGTCGAGAACTATCTCGAACTGGCGGCATCCACTAACAGCAAACGCGGCGGGGAACGTCGATCGAAACTGGCGGAAGAGCGCGACCGGAAAGAAACGCAGTTGGAAGCCTTGCGCGCGCGCATCGCACAAAAGCGCGAATCACTGGGAACTGCACGCATTAACGTTGCGGATGGATCGGCTTCGGAATTGGAACAGTCGAGGGTAGAGCTGGCTGCAGCGGAATCGAAACGTATGGCAGCAGCATTAGAAGCAAGCCGCGCGGCGGTGGAAGTCGAACGTTTGGAATCGTTGCTGGAGTCGTTCAAGGCTTCTTCAGGTGACCAGGTGTTCGAGTTCGGCGTCGAGGAACGCGTAGATTCCGACGCGTTGGTGATCAGCACGGCGGAGCTTGTGGCCATCGAAGAGAACGCGTTGGCCATCGCGGAGGAAACCTATCAGTCGGGCGCACCGCAGCTTAAAGTGCAGCGCGATCGACGCGATAGCGTCTACGCAAAACTGTCGGATGCGAAGCAATCTGCTCGGCGTACAGCCATTAGCACGGCGTTGGAACGCGCTCGGACCGATGCGGCACTGGCGACGCGCTTGAGCGAGGATGCGGTGGAATTGGAGCAGAGCCATCGCGATCGCGTCGAACGGCTTGAAGCGCGATCGCTAACGATGATGCAAGCGCAGAATCAACTCGATGAATGGGAACGCGAAGCGGACGCGATGCAACAGTTTCTAAATACAACCGTAAGTGCAATTACTCAGATTGATGTCGAAAGCAATGCGCCCGCGAGTGTGGAAGTAGCCGCCCAACCTTATGCGCCGGCTCGTCCTTCGCAACGCCGCAAGATTCAGGCGGCTGTGGCGCTCATTGCGCTATCGATGGGCGCTGGCGTTTGTGCCGGATTCATTCGGGAAATGACCGATCAGCAAATTCGGTCGCCCCAGGATTTGGCGCACCTGACGCAGTCGCCACTCTTGGCCGTCGTGCCCCATACGCGGTACGACCAATTGCCGGGAGATGTCGATCCGTCGTCGATTATGTCGACGCATCCGGGGTCGACGTCGGCGGATGAATACCGCCGGGTATTGGGGCGTATTGTGTATCCCCCCGAGGGTTCTGCGGAGTTGAACAGTTGCCTGTTCACGAGCGCATCGCGTGGCGATGGCAAAACGACGACGGCGTGCAATGTGGCCGTCGCGTTGGCCCAAGCAAATCGCAAAGTATTGTTGTTGGATATTTGTGCGCGGCGTCCAAATGTGGAACGCATTTTCGGATTGGATCAGGGTCTTGGCCTCGCGGAGATTTTCGAAGGCGAGACCACGTTAGACGCGTCGGTGCGCGCTACGGATAGCACCGGCCTGGATGTACTCGGTCCGGGAACCGCGAAGGGTTTCGTCGTCGGCCAGTACGCATCACGTGAGTTGGTGCAGTTGTTGGAACAAGCCGAGCAGTCTTATGATCATGTCATTATCGATTCCCCTCCGTCGTTGTTGATGGCGGACGCGGGGATGTTGGCGCCGGTGGTCGATGGCGTGATTGTCGTCACGGGCGCGGGGATGTCATCGCAGGGTATGGTACGGCGGTGCATTCAAGACTTAACCCAATCCGGGGCAAACATTATTGGTCTGGTGCTAAACCGAGTAAAACCGGTTCCCGGCGGGTACATGGCCGCGAATCTTCAAAGCTATTATCACTACGGAAACGAGCGGTCGGGTAAAGCGTCAGCGCAATCGGAGGGTGACACCACGAACGAGAACCCAACCATGTTGCTCTTAGACGATACTGACGCCGCATCCGACTCCAGCGAAGAAACACCCGTATAACCAAACATCGCGGTCGCCAGCATACGCGGCGACCGGAAAGGCCGGCGGACGCGACATGAAACAAGTAGTCCTGTTTGGCATCCCATTCAGTAACGTGTCGCTGGACGAACTCTGTGCAGCGATTCGCACGCGTGTATCCATGGGTCAGTCCGGATTCGTCGTAACGCCGAACGTCGATCATGTATGCCGCTATCACCGTGATGCGGCGTTTCAGTCAGCCTATGCCAATGCTTTCCTGATCGTGCCGGACGGCGTACCGCTGGTATGGAGCGCACGTTTGTTAGGTCGGCCACTTCGAGAGAAATTAAGCGGATCGGATTTGGTGCCGGAAGTATGCGCCTACGCCGCAGCGCATGATCTCAGCGTGTATTTTCTGGGCGGTCGACCTGGAGCTGCGGAAGGCACGGCAAGCAAAATGGAATCGGCTTATCCCGACTTGCGAATCGCGGGTACACTCGCGCCGCCGCGCGGTTTCGAACAGTCGCCTGAGTCAAACTCGGATGTCGTCCAAACGTTGCAAGAGGCGAATGCGAATATCTGTTTTGTCGCACTGGGGTCGCCTAAACAAGAAATGTGGATGAACGCGAATCTTGAAGACACCGGCGTCGGTGTGATGTTGGGTATTGGCGCGGGATTGGATTTTGCCGCTGGCCTTGTGCAGCGAGCTCCGAAGCCGTTTCAGCGATTGGGTATGGAATGGTTATGGCGATTGGCGCTTGAACCGCGTCGGTTGTGGCGGCGGTACCTGGTCTACGATTTGTTTTTCTTTAGATTGATTTGGCGAGAACTGCGCGGGACCAATCAACGGCCAGCATCAGGATCGGCGGAATCGTGACAACGCGGTCGCGCATATTCGCCTTGCTATTCGTATCTGGCGGCGTCGCACTCGTGTGTGGTGGTGGCGTCGCGGCGTTCTTTGGGATTCAACAGTACCGGCGAACAGAGATGTTAAAAACGGCGCAGTCCGCTTACGATCGCGAAGACTGGCCAATGGCCTGTATTGCGCTCAGCCGGTATCTTCCCAACGACCCGGCGAATTTTGATATGCTCAGGATGTACGCCGAGGCGAATTCGCACATCTTGGACGATCGGCCGACGGCATTGCGCAATGTCGCGCAGGCCTATCATCAAATGTTGCAGTACGACCCCGGAAATATCGAGGCGTACGAGGTGC
Organism: Candidatus Hydrogenedentota bacterium; assembly: GCA_029262095.1. Lineage (GTDB taxonomy): Bacteria > Hydrogenedentota > Hydrogenedentia > Hydrogenedentales > SLHB01 > JAJDAB01. The sequence continues at coordinate 4,134 of JAJDAB010000596.1, read as the reverse complement.
TGCTCAATTTGTACGAGCGTCAAGGCGCCTGGGACGTGCTGGAGTATTACACCGCTGAATGGTTGCGGCGCGATCCGAATAACCGTGCACTGCTCGGTGCGCGGGCGCTGGCCTTGGACAAATCGGGTAGTCGAGACGATGCTTTGGCCGCATACGAAGCACTGTTTGAACACCATCCGGGCGAACCCCACGAGCTAAGTCGATATGCAAATCTGGTTCGTGAGCGGTCAACGGCAGCAGCAGCGGAAAAGTTTCTCGATAGATTGCTGAATAATAGGCCCGGAGATCCAGGCACGCTGGTCGCGACGGCGCGATATTGGCTCGACGCAGGTGATATTGAATCGGCGAAACATTTTGTTGATCGCGCGACCGTGGCCGCCCCCGACTTTCGCGCACTTCGGGTATTGCGCGCACGCATCGCGGCGAGTGATCGGCGTTGGGATGAAGCGTTAGCCCAGTTGGATTTACTAACAAATGCAGAGCTACCGGACGCGGAGCTAATTTCGTTGCGCGGGAACATTTTGGTCGCCGGCGGTGACATCGAAGCAGCGGCATCTTTGCTTGCTGACACGCCACCCGCAGTACGCGTTGACCACCCGCGCTTGCAGATTTTGCTGATCGATTCGTGGTTCGGACTCAATCGATTGACCGACGCGCGAGACGCATCCGAACTCTATTTACAGGCGTATCCATTGGATACCGCGACACGGAATTACGTTGAAGGCCGAGACGCTCTGGCTGAAGGCCGTCATGGCGACGCAGCAAAAGCCTTGGCGATTGCAGTGGAACTACGATCCGATTTTCGTGCAGCACGGCTCGCACTCGCTGTGGCGGAAATCGCTTCGGGAAATACGCTTGCAGGGCGCAGTGTCCTGGAAGCGTATCTTCGAGAGAACCCAGGTGACGGGCGCGCGAAATCATTGTGGGCGAAACACTTCGACGTAGACCTTGATGAGGCCGACCGGTTGGCGATCCAATCGCTTGGCGGTAACCCGAAAGACGCCAGTGCACTAATGTCGGCAGCAGCGTTAATAATGGACGCCGCAGAACGTGAGGGTGAATTGGCGTCGCGTGCGTCGTCCATAGAAAAATTGGCGGAACGCGCATTGGCGGCGGATTCCGCATCTGCCGCGCCGTACAGTTTGTTGGTCGTGTTGTCGTTGCGCTTGGGCGATGTAGCGACAGCGCGCGAAGTTCTGGATCAGGCAGGGGACGCGGGTGTCAACGCCCTCGAGCTCAATGACTTGGCGGGAATGCTTGCCATCGCGGAAGGTGCCATCGAAGACGCCTGGTCCGTTTTTGAAGTTGCGCGTTCTAATCTGGATGGCGCTGGGATTCGCAAATGGGCGCGCCTTTTTGCTTCGGCAGGAGCCTATTCGAAAGCGCTGAGCGTCTTCGGTGAAGCGGAATTGAGCGATCATGCAGTTGAACGCGCGGAACTCGCGGCGGAATTCGGGCCGCTGGGCGAGGCACGAGATGTTTTGCAGGGCAATGAATCGGATTCCATACAATTTAATCGTGCCCGATTACTGCTATCGATTCGTTACGCGGAGTCGACAAACGAAGATCGCGACGCCGTATTGACTCGATTGGCAAAAGAAGCTGGCGAATCGACGAGTGACGGTTATGCGCTAACCGTTCGCGCAATGGCCGCACAATATGGCGAATCGCCCGACGCACATTTAGCGGAATCCTTGTTGCGCGGCGCTGAGACAAATGCACCGGATGAACCATTGGTGTTGGACCGGCTGCGCGCATTTTACGAGACGGAGAAACAACCGGACGCCGCGTTGCAATACGCGGAACGCGTTTGTGCGATGGCACCCAGTGATGACCACTATCGGTTTGCGTTGGGGCGCCTGCAGGTTTCGAATGGATTGTTTGGTGAGGCGGAAAAAACCTTGCGCGGCGTACTTGACCGGCAACCAGAAAACCTTAACGTGCGCAAAGTATTGGTCCAGTCGCTCTTGGAATCCGACCAAGTCGACGCTGCGGACAAACTGCTTGCTGAGTTCCCGCGCGCCAACGAGGGCGCGGGCCGGGAAACCGACCGGTTGCGCGGTCAGGTAATGATGGCTCGCAAGTCGTATGTTGAAGCGGAGCTATTGTTGCGTGAACGAGTCGACGAGGCTCCGAACGACACAAACGCGCGGTGGGCGTTGGCAGAATGCTTGCGCGCTCTGGACCGCGAAACTGAAGCGGAACAACTGATGCGAAACGCGGCGACTGTAGAGGCGGCTTCCGCAGAGGACTGGTCGCTGTTGGCGCGGTTTTATGTCGAGCGCGACGAGGTGCCTGCGTTAGAAGAAGCTGCGGGTGCGGCGTTGCGTGCATTGCTAATCGATCCAGATCACGCAGAAGCGCTGAGAACGTTGGCGGGGATTCGCGAACGGCAAGATGAGGCCGCCGCGGCACTTGCGATTCTACGTCGATACACAGACGCACGCCCCGATGATGGCGCAGCGTGGTATCGGCGTGCGCAATTGGAACTGAGTACCGGCGGGCAATGGGCGGACGCTCTTGCGTCGGTGGACCGTGCCTATGCAATATCGGAAGCCATAGAATATCGTGCTTTGCGCGGATTTATTCACGCAAGGTTGAAGGATTATTCCAGCGCGATCGAGGACTTGGAAGAAGCCGCCGCGGATCTCCCCGCAACGAGCGCGCAGTTCGATCTAGCGTTGGGTGAATGTTATGTGTTTACGGATAGCTTTGAGCAGGCGGATCGATACTTGGCCGCGGCTGAGCGCAAACTAGAGCGCGCCGGCGCTCTTTCCCCGCCCATTCTGAAGACGCTGAGAAGTGAGTTGGCATCGCGGAGGAAGGCGCAATGATGCCCGCACTTGGCCTAATCATTTGCGCCGAGTTGGGCTTCTTGTATTCCCGCGCGGCCGCGGAGATGTATGACAATTGGACGATGCTCGACACGTACTATACGCACGGTTTCTTCATTCCGATTGTGAGTGCGTATTTGGTTTGGCGTAATCGAGTCCGCTTGCGGGCGGCGATGTCTCCCCCGTCGGGCTGGGGCTTTGTCTGGATTGGCGGCGCTGCGGCTCTATTGATCCTGGGGGATTTTTTGGGGTTTCGAATCGCGGGACATCTATCGCTCATACCGATGTTGACAGGCGTCTCCCTGCTCTGGCTGGGCGCGGCGGCGACACGCATGATCTGGTTTCCAATCACATATCTCGCTTTCATGGTCCCGTTACCGGGCAGCGTTATCCAAAGTGTTGCATTCGAGCTTAAACTGTTCGCCGCGCGGGCTGCGGTTGGCTTAGCAAACGCATTGACGCTACCGATTGTGCAGTCGGGGTCCAGCATTCATTTCGGCCACGACTCCCTGCTAGTCGGTGACGTATGCGGCGGCCTACGGTCGTTGGTCGCGCTGTTGGCACTCGGCGCATTGGTTTCGCATGTCAGCGAATTGAAACTCTGGGGCAAACTCACGATCCTTGCGCTCGCGGGACCTATTGCGGTCGCATCAAACGTTCTACGGATATTCGTGCTTTGTGTCGTTGGCTATTTCTACGGCAGCGAGACCGCAGCGGGTTGGGTGCATGATGTGTCCGGCATCGGAATATTCGTCGTCGCCATCGCGCTGTTCTTGGGAGCGCTATCCGTGCTGAATCGCATCGCGACTGTAGCGGAATCAGACCAAGTTCCAGCACGGGCAAGACGGAGGGAAGTCGAAACTGGACGGTATTCCAAGATCGCCGTCGTCACGGCACTGGCCATCGCGGCTATCGTGCACGGAACAATCCTTCGGGCCCAGGCGACAATCCAGCCGCAATCCGAAAACGCACTCGTCGCGATTCCCGATCGTATCGCGGATTACCGCCAACACGGTCCGGACGTGGAGATCGATGAGCGTACGCGGCAAGTTCTGGAAACGAGCTCAATTCTGACGCGGCATTACGCGACATCCTCAGGTCGACCGGTCCAGTTAACCATGGTACGCACTGGGACGAGTCGACGCAGCCTACATTTCCCGGAAGTCTGTCTAATCGGCGATGGCTGGGAAATTCATTCGGAGTCGAACCGCGCTTTGGGCTTAGCCCTCACCGCGAAGCGATTGGTATTGGTTCGGGGAAACAGCTCGCAAGCCGTTCTATACTGGTTTAAGACGGGGGA
>JAJDAB010000595.1 GCA_029262095.1 Candidatus Hydrogenedentota bacterium | reverse complement strand
TCTATACGGGAACATGATGGTCCCGATTCGAGTCTGGGCCGCAATGGAACTGGTTGATGAACTCTATCCGAGCGCGTTCGGTCCGAACGAAGCAGCGCCATCGGGTGGTGATGACCGCCGCACGTTGCCCATCGACTTCGGGGCAACGCCAAGCTTAAACGGTATCTTGAGCGGCGGAATAGCCAACTAACGAGGCGGCCGTTCCAACCCAAATCGATCAATCGCGGCGAGTCTTCCTGAATGACGGAAGACTCGCCGTTTTAATTTTCGATTGTGTATCGCGCCAAGCCGCGAAGGAAAATGTACGTAGGTGTGCGCGAATATGGCGAATGAGGGAGCGAAGCCTGAAGTCAGAGACATGAAATAAGATTAACGGAAAACGAAACAGCTTCAAGGCCAATACGTCTAAGCTGCGATTGATTTCGTGGGGCTGTGCGATCGGATTCGTTGTGAACAAACCAATCGCTAGTTCAGCTTCAGCACCAACGTCTGACTCGTCGCGCCTTCATTGCCCTGTGCGTCGACGAGCACGGCACTGAAGACATTGTACCCGGCTTCGGACCCTGACTTTGTCAGCGTCTCCGGGATGTTCACACTTCCTGATCCGCCAATGGTCGACGAGATGTGCGTGACGTCGATGATTGTATTGTGTTCAAACGGTTCGACGTCGAAACCGCCGCCCGGAACGCCGTTCAGGTACTGGCCGCTCTCGGCGTGTAGCAAACGCACGCCGTAGCCCGGAGGTCCGGCGACGGTAACAGTTTGATTGGCGTTTGATACGTTCGTTGGACTACACACGCCGGATACTTCGATACTCGGTGCAGGCGGTGCGCCCTCGAACATCGCCGTCGTCGATGAAGCAACCTCGCTGCCCGGGCTCGCAAATAGGCGCCCTTCGACGATAGAACCGTCGTCGAATTCAACGTAGACGTGTGCACCCGTCAATTCGAGTCCTGAGACGGAACCAGAATCATTCGGGCCCGGTTGCGGCGCGCCCTTAATGTTGGTCGGGTCGATGTCAGCGGAAAAGCGCAACGTTTGGCCTGGCGCAAAGTTCGCACATTCCACTTCGAGGACATCGAATCCCTCGTCGTGCGGATTAAACCAAGTGTGCGACAAGACCTGCATCGGACCGTTGTCTTTCGTGAAGTCTTTACCCACTGGATCCCCAGCGGCGGCGTATGGATCGTATGCTGCATCCGGCACGATTGCGTCTGAATTATCGATGCGGAATCGCGTGATCTTTTGCCCGCCGGTCGATTCATTCACCAGATTGAATGACCCAAAGCCGTATGTACTGCTTTGCAAGATGCTGCCACCGGGATCGACGAAGAACCGTGCTTGTGCACCGTAGTCTGTCGCGGGCGTACGCAAGTAGCGGAACGCATCCGTGAGCGTTTGAGCGTTTGCACCCACCGTCACGGTTACGTCGAGCAAGTCGGGGCCCGCCGTACCCGACGGCAACGTACCGGTGATACGTTTGCTCGTAACCTCGAATAGGGTTGCCTGCACACCGCCGATGGTGACCGACGTGTTGCCCAACGTGCCGAAATTGTGGCCGCTGATCGTAAATTCTTGGCCGCCGGTCGCAGGTGCACGCCACGGGAAAATGTCGTACACGGTCAATCCGGAAACAGCGACATCGTTCGGGATCGCCTTCATGACTTTATTGCTAGTGTAGTCGATGCCGAAGATGACACCGCCAGGCGCCTCAACTAAGTTCAAGACACTAAAGTTTGTAAACAGTGTGGTATTAGACGTCGCCGACTTGCCATCGGCGGATAGGCCGATCCGCAATGTCTTTCCGTTCCACTTTTGTGCGATGAGTTCGCCGCGTAATCCGCCATTGAACGTATTCGATCGGTACTCGATGAGTCCGTTAGTTGAGGGCGTAAACGTCGCAATGGGTTCTTCGTAGTCACCTTCAATAGACGAATCCGCCGGAAAGCGATAGATATTCTGGCGTTGATCGTTCACGCCGCGATTGCGGTTCGCGGACCCGTAGTATCGGCCGATATCAATAAAATTCAGCTCATCGTCCTGGTTTGCGGGTAACGACGATTTTGAATTCGGACCCGTGGAGATGTCGCCGAATCCGGTGTTCGCTCCGTTGTCGGTGGAGTAAAGGTTTCCGGCGGTCGTATAAACGATGTCGAGGCCGTTGCGCACACCTGACGCGAATACTTCGACGTCGGCACCATGTTCTACATGGACCGAACCGCCGTAGGTCTGATCGTTGTTGATGTTGCACGTAGCCGGATCGATGTGGTTGACGACGCCGTTGAAGCCTGGCCGGAAAACGTTTGCGCGCAGGATGGCTGCGGACAACGGCGATTCGTCGGTGCCGCCAATGTTGCAATGAAGCACGCCTGCATTGGTATTGCCGCCGACCGAAATCAACAAGAAACCGTTGTCATCAAATTCGATGCCGTTGATAGCGTGATCATGATTTGACACCGGCAACCCGGTAATCACAGGTTGCGGGTTGTTGAAGTTCGGTCCGGTGAGAACCGTAATCTGTCCGGAGTACGGCGAAAAATCGTTGAAGCACGAACCGCCGTTGGCGAACAAGAGGCTGTGCGCAATGTACAGTTTCACGACGCCCGGCGCTTCAAACGGGCTTGTCGCCAAACCCAGGATATTCGGATTCGAGAAACCTTCCAGCGCCGTGATGGTTTGGGTGTCGGTCACCTGATGATTTTCATCGAAGGTATATGCGAAGATCGTTCCATCGATTTCTGAGACGTACAACCGGCCATCTGACCCAATCGTACCCGCCGTCACATCATCCATCCCGCCAATAAGGTCGGACAGGTTGAACTGCACCGGTGCCGGACCATCAGAGTTGTAGGTATAAGTGACTCCATTGCTGACGCCATTCGGTGTCTCGACGGTTACTGGAACGGTCCCCGTGCCCGCCGGGGTGGTCAAAGTAATCTGCGTGGGCGTCACGGTGAGCGCGCTACCCGACAAGTCTTGACCGCCCCAATGAACGGTGACTTGGTTGCTCGGGAAAAAGCCGAGGCCCGTGATGTTGATCACCGCGCCTCCGAATTCGAGGCCGGAGCTTGGCATAGAATTGATCACTGGTTTGATGGAAGCCTCGTCGTGAGCGAGCATGAGCGCGTCGATTGGCATTTGCGCGCCGCCGTTGATTGCGTAGGTAACACTAATCGGTAGTTCAGAAACGGAATCGACCGCGAAGCGCGCGTCAATGTCGTGGAGACCTGGTGACAAGGCAATTGGCCCACTCACAGGTGAACCGTTCAGAAATAGACGTGATTCATTGCCGCCGTTCGCGATGAACGTATAATTAGCTGCGGTATCGATGTCGATGGTGGCTTGCATCTGCACCATGACGAAGGTGGCAAACGGCGAACCGCCAACGGAACCACTCTCGTTCGCGATGGTTAACCCATCCGGCAATGTTTCCGCGAATTCCGCGTTTGTCGGTACGGAATCGAGAAATGCATTCGCGCCGCCCGCGCCACCCGCGGAATAGTACAACGCAAGCGCACCCGGCACCGCTGTCGGTGGCACGACGCGAAACGTCTCTGAACCGCTCAAGACTTCCGGCGGAACGTTGTCGTCGTAAATCGTAAGTGTGACGGTGTGATCGCCGACACTAAATGGTGTGTTGACATCTTGCGCAGTCGAAAATTGATTGCCGCCTTCGGTCCATTCAAACACGGTGAGCGCATGATTCAATTCGTGCGTATGGGAGAACGCGCCAACAAGGTTGACGGGTTCGGAACCGTTACCGTCGAAATCGACGACGTATGGATCCGTGACAATTACGACATGCAGGAATGGGTGGCCGGTGTCTTCACCGCCGGTTCCAACCAGCCGCACGGTGACCGGGCCAAAGTTGCCGCCAAATACCAAGCTTACGTCGTTGCCAGACTCTTCTGTCGGGAGAAACTGAACCGGAACAACAATACTCTCGCCGGGCGGCACGATAGTACTCGTCGCGTGGTAAATATCGTTCGTGTCGCCGGCATAAGTCGTTCCGCCGAGCGTTGCATTGAAGTCGCGGCCTACGCCCTGGTTGATGTTAAACCCAAGACTCGTGATCGTAGCATCGTCATTACGCGTGTTGGTCAACGTGACGTTTATGACGTCGCCCGTCGCGCCGACACCGACATGACCCCATTCCAATAGTGTAACGTCAGATGAGAGTCCACCTGCAGCGAGCACCTCGATCGCGTTAATCTTTGGGTTTTCATTTATGTGGATGAATTCGATGTCCACTGCGCCATCGACGACTGTTACAGGTAAGCTTTCAACGATCGCTGTCTCGAACCCGGCCATACTGTAAACGTCGTAATTCGCCAACGCGGTCTGATCTTCGATCAATACGTTGAACGTACGTTTTCCCGGAATGGCGGCACCGCTAAATATTTCGGCGAAATGCAGGCGAACATCGTACGAACCGTTCGCAATCGGCAAACTGTATTTCAACTCCGGAGCGGGAGCGTTATCCCAGCGTTCGGTTTGATAGAGCACGTCATCGTTCGTACCCGCGATTGGGGCGTTCACGGAGAATAAGTTTCCGGTGTTGAAATACTGGCCGTCCTGCGCCCAAGTGTTTCCCAGGGTGTCGACGTATGCGGATCCGCCGACATTGATACGGTACAACGCTTCACCAGTGGGCGGCGGCGCGGTAATCACGCCCGTGCCCTTCAACGTCGCGAACGCGTGGTGGGTGTGGTTGTCGAAGTGGAATTTCAAATCGGCGTGGCGTGGACCAATCGCCGTCGGTGCGAACGACACGCCGACGGCCGCACTGGCGCCCGCCGCTAGGGTAAGCGGCAACGTCGGCGAAGAACTATTCAAGAAATCGTTCGGATTGGTTCCGACGATTTCGACTAAATGCAATTCATGAGAAACGACGTCGTCGTTCGTCACGGTAACGGTTGTTGCCGGCGAAATCGTAGTGACCTCAACGGAACCAAATGATGCATTCGAAGGCGAGGTCGTGAATTGTGCGTCCGTTCCCGTACCTGATAACGCCAATACCGCAGGTGAATTCGGATCATTTGATATAACGGAGAGGTTCGCAGAACGCGCGCCAAACGTCGTGGGTGTAAATGTGACATTGAATCCAACGGATTGGCCTACTGGAATCGAGTATGCTCCAAGAGCGTCACTACTAAAGTCACTTGCGTTCGCCCCGCCGATACCGACCGAGGATACTTCGAGTACGTCGTCGCCGGTGTTACTCAATGTCACGGATACCGGTGCCGAGTTCTCCGTCACACGAATCGTGCCAAAATTGTGCACGGTTGGGTTTAGTGCGGCAGTCGGTGCTTCGACGACTACACCCTGGCCGGACAACAACACCGTCGCGGCCCCCGCTGGATCGTTCGATGTAACATTGATCTGGCCCGCTGCTGCGCCTTCACTGGTCGGTGCGAACGTAACGTTGAACGAAACGATTGCACCCGGCGCAATTGCATACGGCGTTGCTGCACTGGTTGTAAACTCGCCCGACGCGGATACGCCGCTGACATTGAGCGTCAGATCGCCGGTGTTCGTAATGGTGACAGCCTGGGGACCGGATGTAGTATCGACCGCGACGGTACCGAAGTCGATTGCGACCGGTGACACCTCCGCAGACGGTGGCTGCGGAATGGCGCCGGTACCGCCTAGCGAGACATTGGCCGGGCTGGCCGGATCGTTCGAGATGATGGTCAAGTTCGCGTTACGCGTGCCCTCGGTAGCGGGCGTAAATGTCACATCAAACGTTTCAGTCGCAGACGGCGCAATTGAATAGGAAGCAGCAGCGGTCGATCCGAAATCAGCTGGATTCGATCCCGTAAATCCAATGGAAGAAACTTGTAGTGTTTGATTACCCACATTCGTGATGGATACAGAAGTGGCGGCCGATGTCGTCCCGGTAAATACCGACCCAAAGTCGATGGTATTCACGGACACTTGAGCGACCGGCGCCAATCCTGTACCCCACAACGGAATGATTTTGGGGCTGCCCGCGTAGTCAAAATCGACGACGAGACTTGCGGAACGCGACCCCACGCCTGAAGGACCAAAGGTCACATCGAACGCTGCAGAGAGGCCGGGGTCTATCGTGTAACCCGACGCCGCATCCGAAGTGAAGTCCAGATTGTTGGTACCTTGGATAGAGATGCCGGTTATGTCGAGCGGCATATTGCCTGAGTTGTTTAGTGTGACCGTTTGTTTCCCGGATACGGCACCTACTTCTATATCACCAAACTCGATGGAGGATGGTGTCGCTTCCAACGCCAGAGCCATAATCGGCCCGTTGACAATTTCGATTCCTGATATCGTCGGATTTTCGACGCCGTGCAAAAATTGAATATTCAGCATTTCGTCAACGAGCGTGACTTCAATCTCTTCCACGATCGCGGCACGGTAACCGGCTGTGGCGGCCTTGTCGAAATCGTCGAGGACCAATTGGCCTTCGATCAAGACATCGAATACTCGTTGCCCAATCTGTGATGCACCGAAATAGGTTTCCGCGAAATGTAAACGGACCGTATACACCCCTGGGTCGAGGATAAAGCTGTACATCAGCTCAGTACCGCCAGCGGGATCCCAGCGTTCTGTCTGATACGGCCTACCGTCCGGCGCGCCAATGATTGCATCGGAGATAGACGTCGTATTTCCTGTGTTGAAATTTGTGTCGTCGAGCCATGAGTTGCCCGAGGAATCAACAAATCCTGAGCCGCCGGAATTTACACGGATCGGGGCAGCTCCCAAGTCCTTGATCTGGGTTACGGGCCCTGGGCTAGGGTTTCCGGAGCTTGGACACCCGGTCGCGCCGATCACCACCGCGAGCACGAACATCGGCAATGCCCGTGCCAAAGTGCGAATAATGATCGATTTTTGGGCGGTATAACGCAAGAAACTCGATTCCCCTCTTAGCGGTGTGCAAATAATCTCCAGGCTGGCGCAGCCATTTGTACGGAGTTATCTACACAAACTTCCGTTTTTGCTCCCAGTTCGTTCCCCGAAATTCGGTTTTGGCGCACCGATCAGGAGCAATAACACACCCTTTAGAAAGCATGAAATGTACCAATTGCATTTGCAACCCGATTGGACCGTTTTTCCTAGCAAATAGCGAAAAAGAGATGTACTCGAAAGAGATGCCGCCGCCTGAACACCTATACTAAATGGTAACAATTGAGAAAATAATAGTCAATAATGAATTAAGTTTGCGATTGTACTTCGATAACCCATCCATGTAAATACTCCCTGACATCATAATCGAAAACGCGACTTGATGTATCAGTAGACATACTCTTCCATTTCGGAGGCCACCGTCTGATACGCGGCGAATGCGAACCAGATTGCTATACCAGTGATTGTTATCAGGCTTCCGAAAACGGGGATCATGCGTTTTGCCGATACAATGCGTTCGGGCATTCGTGCGTCTAGCGTAAAGATCGCAACTGGTGCGGCGATAAGCAGCGCGGTCGATGTCAGCGGCAACGCTGCGAAGAAGTATCCTTGCCACAGGAGCCCCAGAAGGATCACGACGAATACCCCTACCGCTCCTCGGTCTAATGGAAGCGCGCGAGACCATAACGCAAGTACGATCGCAGCGCCGCACGCCGCGGCGACGCAACCCGCGAGCTGTCCCATCATTGCGCTTGCGCCGAAGACGAGTGCGATGCTTGTTGCACACGCGAACCCCCACATGAGCAGTGGGGTGGCGAAACCAGTATGACGGTTCGCAAACGAATCAAGTGCATCCCACGCAATGCAGATGGTTAGAGTAATAGTCGTCAACCATCCGATGGTTTGCCCGGTGTTCCAACTGTGCTCGGCCAGCGAAGTGAATTGCCACCACGCAGCGCCGCATGCGAGCACTAGGCGTATCCCCCAACGTGGTGCCCAATGCGAACGCCAGATCGATTCAGCGGAACCAACGACACCTACAATTAGCGCGGCGTACACCAACGAATGGATCGCGGTCGTAGGCGGAAATGGCGGCTGCCCCACTAACGCAACGTGACCCGCGAAGAACGAAATTGCCATGGCGACTGCGCCGCCGTATACAAGCGATGGTGCCGCTGGACGTTTCCAGAGTTGTCCGGCTAAGAGCCACACGAGTCCCGCGACGAGCGCGGGGATGATGACGGGGGCAGCGACGTTCATCGAACGACACTCCCTGGGTTACTGCTTGACGCTTTCGAAGGCGATGATGATGGTGACCTCTTTGCCCACGCCTCCGGTGTCGGCGACGCCGTAGTTCATACCGAAATCTGTCCTATCAATGGTGAACGTGGATTCAAACCCGGTGAGTTCTTTGCCGCCGCGGTTTTTGCCGTAGCCGATGTGATCCGCCGTTACGGTAATTTCTTTGGTGACGCCGAGCATCGCAAATTTGCCTGTGATCTCGTATGTGTTGTCGCCTGCCTTTTTCCATGACGTGCTCTTGAACGTGATGGCCGGGAACTGTTTCGAATTAAAGAAATCGGGCCCGGATAGATGTTTGTCACGGCCTCCGTTGAACGTGCTGACGCTGGTCGCATCCACTGAGAGCTCAACGGCGTTTTTCGCAGCGTCGCCCTTGTCGAATGTGAGCGATCCGGTCACATTGGGCATCATGCCGTACGTGTTGCTCGCGCCCAGATGATTGACTTTAAATACCGCACTCGAATGAACGGGGTCGATTTTGTACTCATCCGCAAACGCAGCCACCGCCGCGAAACTGATTAACATCACACTGGCCATCTTGCTGACTACTACCACGATACAATACCTCCCAAGTGTTTTGGTTGTTGAAACAGGTCTACTTCGATTCTTATTTTGTCGATTCAGTGTGCTCTCTTAGAAAGCTGAGTGCACGGGCCCATCCCTTTTTCGCCGCCTCGCCGTTAGCACCGTCTTGGCCGCTTTGCGCACGGAAGAAGCCGTGGCCCGCACCATCGAAAATTTCGTGATCAAATGACTGGCCTTCCCCGATCATCCCTTCGACCGCATTGGGAATTGTCGTATTGACTCGGGCGTCGTTTTCGCCATAAAGGCCAAGGACCGGCGCCTCTATCTTTGCCACGTCTTCCTTCGACGGCGAGGATCCATAGCATACGACCGCCGCGTCGAGTTCGGGCTGCGCGACGGCATACTTAAAACTCGAACTACCACCCCAACAGAAACCAATTGACCCTGACTTCCCATTGGCTGCGGGCAATCCGAGTCCGTAATCACGAACCGCGTTCAGCCGGTCGACGATTTCCTCATTGGTCAATGCGCGGACGGTTGCTGTAGCGGGTTTGGTTTTGTCTTTCCCGGAAATCATATCCGGTGCGAGCGCGATAAAGCCCTCTTTCGCAAACGCATCGGCGATACTATTCGCCCAGTCGGTCATCCCGAATATTTCGTGAATCACGAGAATGATCGGCGCTTTATCCGGCCGCTCGGGATAAACGACCCAGGTGTAGATTGCCGTGTCGCTACCCGGAAGCGGAATCTCCACATATTCGCCGTGACGCGGTGAGTCTTTCAACGCGGCTTCCGCAGTCTCCGAGGAAGGAGGCGATGCGCCTGCATATTGCGAAAAACAAACTCCATACACAGTGAGGATTACGACGACGAGCAAAGTCTTTGCTTGAATCATTGGCAACGTCCCTTCATTTCTATACGATTGGTAGTCGCAGTTACACTAGCGGCTACTTGGTCGCGGCTTGTTGTGCTTTGCGATGTTGCGCGGCGAATTCACCGACAGTGCCCCCGTTTCAACGTCTATCGCGAGCGGTATATCGAGTTTGTCCAATGCGATTTCGTTTGCTCCATTCAGATAGATATCCAGTCTCAGAAAGATCGGTTTGTTGCGATGCCGATTGGTGTTGGTCTTGGCTATCAGAATTGGGTGATTCATGATGGATTCTTGTTCCTTGCTCAATAGGCTTGTTGCAAAGAGAGACCAATCTGGCGATCGGTCCGTCGCCTTTCCGTTTGCACGTACTTCGTCAGTCTCGCCCTCGTGGATGACCAGTTCCAATAGCGTACCTGGCAGTTCCCCGAGGTCATTGACGAACTGATTCAGGGTTTCGACACCGCCTTCGAAGTAGAACCAATCGTTGAAGTTCGCGTTATAGCCGCTCAGAAAAGGGTCTTGATCGACGATGTCGACCAGATTTTCCGGCCACGCGTCGCTCTGGGAGAACATCCCACGCTTGTGTTCGGACGTGTCACCCGTGGCGCAGACAGCGACCAGTAGGGACGGTAATAGGGCATGCGCCATGACTCTCAATATATTCTGCGCCTCCATAGCCTCTGTCCGCCAACGTGGTGCTGCCCATACGATTCACCACCCTA
>JAJDAB010000594.1 GCA_029262095.1 Candidatus Hydrogenedentota bacterium | reverse complement strand
AACATTCCTCGGGTTGAACGACCAAACGGACCGAGTATTCTATCCCTCTACCATCAGCCGGGCAGCACCAAAAGTGCTAAGGCGAAATCGCGCCGTGGCGGTCGCCGCGGCGGACGGATGTTGAGGCGCCGCTAGTTTAGTCCGCCACCATGATGGGCCGTTCGATTCGGTCCGGCCGAATGATGACTTGCCCGGGCCGTGCTCCTGTTAATGTTCCCTCGGCCACGACCGGCGTCCCGGCCACAAACACATACTCGACGCCTTCGGCATACTGATGCGGCTCGAAGAAGGTCGCCGTGTCACGAATCGTTTCGAGATTTAGCACGGCAATATCGGCATGGTTCCCGACGCGAAGCAGCCCACGATTTCTGAGTCCCAATATATCTGCGGGCAACGAAGTCATCGATCGAATCGCTTGTTCTACGGTCAACACGCCACGTTCCATCGCGTACCGGCGAATTTTCCTGGGGAATGTCCCATAAAACCGCGCGTGTACACGACCGTCTGTTTTCAGCGCGATGTCAGCATCGCTTGCCGTCGCAGTCCACGGTTCAGCCGCGAATACATCTACATCTTCTTCAGACATGGAATAAGATCGCAGTTGCCCGCCGCCAGGTTTTTCGCGGTCGCCTTCTAATTGTAACGCGATCACGAAATCAACCGGTGATAGCTCCCGGTCGCAAGCGAGAGTAAACAAGTCGTTGCCGATATAATCCGCGTCCATGTATTCCATTACCACAATGTTTTCGGGGCCACCACGCCGACGCATTTCGTGCGCGATGTCGCCACGGACGAGGTCGACCAATTGCGGATCAGCCAGTGCCCGACTTAGCGCGTCGCCATAATTGAGTCGCTTGCCGCCCGAGTCCTTCTCATCGTGTCGTATCCACGACGGAATTAAAACGCATCGGCCATCGCTGCCACTGGTTGTATAGGGATATTGATCCGCGAAGATTGGAAGACCCCGCTCGCGCGCCTTTCCAATCAGGGATATCATCTCTTTGCCGGACCCCCAAAAATCTTGACCGCGTGCCTTGATGTGCGTGGCGACTACCGTGACGCCGGTGCGTTCTGAGACTTCGATGAGCTCGCGGATATTGTCGATCATTGAAGGCGGAGTGAGTTTGTCTTGGCTAGGGACGTACCACATTGGGTCGATGCCAGACGCGCGCTCGTGGACGATGTACGATCCACCGTAGACTGCCAGCTCTTCAGCGAGCTCGACGATCTCTTCCGTATTGCTCCATCGACCCGGTTCATATTCCAGGCCGGCCGTCATTCCGAACGCGCCGGCTTCCATGGCGTCCGCAAGGAGTTTTCGCATCCCCGCGATCTCATCATCCGTCGCCGTGCGCTTGTTAGACGCGCGCATGACCTGACTGCGAATTGTATTGTGCCCAGCCATGAGAACGACATTTGGGCCGAAGTCGGTTGATTCCAATTCTCGCCGCTGTTCCGCGATGGAGTACGGCGATCGACCGTCCGGATTGACGGTCACCGTCGTGATGCCCTGGCTAATCAGATTCTTCGCCGCACGTCGTTCGGGGTCGCGTGATCGCAATCCGCCCGATGCCTTGCTTCCATCGGCGTGGCTGTGGAGGTCGATGAAACCAGGGGTAATTGTGAGACCTTCCGCATCGATGACGGTCGTTGCAGTGCCGCCTTCGATCAAGCCAATAACCGTAATACGGCCATCCCGAAGCGCCACGTCCGCGCGGACGGCGGATGCACCGGATCCGTCCATAACGTAGCCGCTGCGTATTAGGACATCGAACGATTCTGCGATTGCAGCGTTCGTTAATACGATGGTAAATAGCGCAGCGCACATTTTCGACGTCAATCGAACTCGACGATATAGATCTACGATAGACATGCGTCTTCGCCTCAAGGCCGGGGAAATCGTCAGTAAACTAGCCGTAAGAATAGCTGATGTTTGTGGCCCGATTCGAATGAGGAACCATTATCCCTAACGATTTCAGGATTGACGTGTACGAATAATGAGCTTAGACTTGGCGCGTAAGGTGTTAGATGTCGGATCCAACGGATTTTTCGCGGTATTACGTTTCCGTAATCGAGTTGGGGTCATAGCCGTTACATTCGTAGTGTACGCTTGAAATTGTGACATATAGGAGCCTTTGCGCGACTGGGGAGTATGCGCGGAGGTGTTAGTTGGGAAGCGGCCTAAGATTGGTCGCCTTCCTTGGGTAAGGGTCTGTAGGGAGAGCAGCGGTGCATAAATCACTTCGAGCAGCAATTACATTTGGTCTATTTGGCGCGATTGTTTTCGGATTTCACGGTTGCCCACCGCCGCCAAGCGGGCCGGATTCGCCTGATCGGGATCGGATCACCCAGGCAGAAATCGATGCTGGGATTTACGATATCTATGAGCTGATGCGAATGGGTCGCGATCTGACGCTTCACCAGTTTGTTGTTTCGGAGGGTTATGGCAACGGACGCAATGGTGCTACACCGCCCAATTTCAACCGGTTTCTGGGTCCGGATTCGACTTCATGTAATAGCTGTCATGGTTTGAGCGGCATTGTTATGGGCTGGGGCACCAATGTGGCTAACGTGTTGGTGGAGATTGACGATCTGGCGAATCCCACAGTGGCCGGGTCGAATGAGCGTCAACCGCCGATGGTTCAAGGCGCGGTTTGGCTAGAATTGCTCGCCAAGGAAATGACTCAAGATTTGCGGGCCATTCGTGCGCAGGCTATCGCCGATGCGGCCACCAGTGGTATGGCTGAAACGCTACCACTTACAACAAAGGGTGTCGACTTTGGAATGATCACCGCGAACCCCGATGGTACCGTCGATACCGCTGGTGTCGAAGGGTGCGATCCGGATCTTATGATTCGACCCATGCACCAAAAGGGAATGGCTTCCACGATGCGCGTCTTTGCACGTGGGGCGTTCGAACGTCATTTTGGTATTCAATCCAGAGATTTGCTTCTAAAAATGGACCCGAGTCGCGATCCCGCCGCGTGGGATGAAGATGAAGATGGCGTCGTCGACGAGCTGAACGAAGCTGAATTGACTGCCGTGACGTTATTCAATGCCAGCCTTCCTGCTCCAGTCGAGACGAATACCGGAACAGTGGACGTGGAAGCGGGACGCGCGTTGATGAGCTCCTTGGGGTGTTCTGACTGCCACAAGTCGTTTTTGACCCTCAACGATCCGACATTCCGGGATGTATCTTCGACGGGTACCGTGACGGAGGTGGATTTGCTCGATCCGCTACTGGGTCTACCCCGGTTGCACGCGGAGTCTGATGGGTCTGTCAACGTGCCGTGCTGGACTGATCTAAAACGCCACGACATTGGGGCGCTTTCGAATGAGCCATTGGACCAGCCCAGTGATAATACGCGCCCCAATTGGGATGGCGGCGGTCGTGGCGAATCGTTGCCCTATACGAATCCGCCGATTCCGAAAGAACTCATGCTGACGCTCAAGCTGTGGGGCGTTGGTGATACGGTGCCGTATTTTCATGATGGATCGATGCCGACGCTCGAAGATGCCATTCTCGCACACGATGGTGAGGCTGCTAGTGCCCGGATTGCCTATCAGGCCGCTTCCAACGGGGATCAAATGCAGCTATTGACCTTTCTACAGCAGTTGCGAGTAGGCCTCGTGGGCGAGGTGCTTCCGGTTGAGCGGGAGGCGAGTGTATTGGAAATTGATCCCGCAAAAATGCCCTTCAACAGCGTCACGGAACGATACATCCCGACGAAATGACTAGTTGTTCAATGTACAATAGTAATAATTATGAGTCCAATTTAGATTTGCGTCTAGAAACAATAGCCAAGGAATCGGATAGGATTAGAAGTTGGTGCGTTTGCTTTCTGAAGTTGCTCAGCGGTTGACTTCGAGATATTCGTTTGTTACGCTTCGGGCGTAGTTTGGTCTGACATATCGGGTCTTGGGTGATAAGGGGTGGAAGCTCTACAAGCGTAAACTCTACTGACGATTTCATACGGGCTGCATTGGACTCATTCGTGTCGGGGAAGTTGGGTCTGGTCAGAATGTAGAGTTATACGGGCGTAAGTTCCCGTCTTAAATATTCAGGATCTGGTATGCAGTTTTCCCGGTGAGGGAGGAGGTGATTGAGAATATGAAAAAGCTTCTTACAGTAGTAGCCGTCACGTTGATGGCGAGTGGTGTTGCGATGTCACAATCGTTGCCCGTGGGTTTCATCAACGACGATGGTGCAGTGGTGGTTGGTGATCCGATCACGCCTGCGACTGGTACAGCGACGTTCGTGCGTGTGCAGAATATCGGCGCGGGTACGGTCAACCTGACCGCGGTCATGGCTGACGCGAGTGGAACGCCGTTCCACTCGAACACGGGTTCGCTTACGGCTGGTAACTTCTTCTCGTGGCGTCCGCGTTTCTTCCAAGGTATCACGCCTAGCGGAACAGGTGCCACGGCTAACGGTAGCATGACCGTCCTTCACGACGGTGCGACTGGCGAACTTGCTGGTAACGTACTGTCGATCTCAAGTGACGGTTCGCGTCTTGCCTACTTGGTGCTTGAGCAGATCTAACGCTACTTACACTCTTAACAAAGTGTCTAAGTGCAGAGTCATCTAGGCGCTTCACTTGGATACGCGGGGCAAGGATGTCGCAAGACGTGCTTGCCCCTTTTTTGTGCCTTGATGTAGATTGAATGGGACGTGCGAGCAGCGATGTCCCGGAGGCCTCGCGGAAGACGCTTGACCATTCATAATGCAGCGGATCAGACGCGGCTTATGGACTATTCGTGTCCGCGAGTACGCAGCAGTTTGTATTCAATGCTGTCAACGAGCGCTTCATAGGACGCGGTGATGATGTTCTCGGAGACGCCGACCGTGAACCATGTGGATTCTGCGTCGGCCGATTCAATAAGGACGCGAGTCTTGGCTTCGGTATGTGCCCGCGAATCGAGAATGCGAACTTTGTAATCTTCAAGATGGACCTCGGCGAGCTCGGGATAGGCTTGTTCGAGCGCGCGGCGTAGCGCCACATTAAGCGCGTCAACGGGTCCGATGCCTTCAGCAGCCGTGTGCATGGATGTGCCATCGGGCAGCTCAAGCTTTACCGTCGCTTCGGAGGCGGAATCTTGATCGGGGCCGCGCCGTTGTACGCTTACGTGGTAGCCATGGAGCAGGAAAAATGTTCGATGGGTGCCGGTCGCGCGGCGAATTAAGAGTTCAAGTGATGCGTCGGCGCCTTCAAATTCGTAGCCTTCTTGTTCAAGCTCTTTGACCTGACGCAATGCTTGTTTGGTCTCTTCGGCGTTTCGGTCGAGTTCAATCCCGAGCTCGGCCGCTTTCTGCAGCAGACTGGATCGCCCGGACACTTCGCTTACGGAAATATGTGTGTTATTGCCCACCGTTTCCGGCGGGATGTGTTCATAGCTGGATTTGTACTTTCGAACTGCATCGGCGTGCATACCACCTTTATGGGTGAACGCATCCGAACCGACATACGGCGCGGAGTCGCGAATCGCCATGTTCGCCAATTCGGCGACGAGGTGGGAAAGCCGTGTGAGACTGCTAAGTTGGTCATCGCCCACCACAGAATAGCCCATTTTCAGCTGTACATTTGGGATTATGGTGCACAAATTGGCGTTGCCTGTGCGTTCGCCGTACCCGTTAATGGTGCCTTGGATTTGGACTGCGCCAGCTTGCACCGCGGCCATCGTATTGGCGACTCCGCATCCGGCATCGTTGTGCGTATGAATGCCCAGCTGGGTATTGGGTATCCGCTCGCGCACCGCGCGGGTCGATGCATCAATTTCCCAGGGCATCCGACCGCCATTGGTATCGCATAGGATCAGTACTTCTGCGCCGGCATCTGCGCTCGCTTCCATTACGGCTAGGGCGTACTCAGCATCTTCGGCGTACCCGTCAAAAAAGTGTTCGCCATCAACGAATACCCGCCGACCTTGGTCAATCAAATACCGAACAGACTCGTCGACGATTGTTAAGTTTTCTTCCAGGCTGATCCGGAGGACGTCGGTTACTTGGGTTGGAGAGGACTTCGCGAAGATGGTTACAACTTCCGTCCCGGCTGAAAGTAACGCTTTGATGTTAGCGTCATCTTCGACCGTGGATTGGGCGTACCGTGTGCTGCCAAATGCAGCCATCTTTGCGTTCTTGAGATCGAGATCACGCGCTTGTTCGAATAGCTCGGCCGCTTTCGGGTTGGATCCCGGTTGGCCGCCTTCAATGTACTTAATGCCAAATCGATCGAGTTCCTGTACGACACGGAGTTGGTCGTTGGCGGAGAACTTGACTCGCGGCCCTTGGGCGCCGTCGCGCAGGGTTACATCGTATATTTCTAAGGTGTTGCTCACGGGAGAGGCTCCAGATTGAGGTCAAACATTAGGCGGCATTTCGCCGTCGGTTCAAGATGGGAGATTCGCTTCAGTGATCGCCGTTGCCGTCAGAAAGTGGCGGACCAGTTCGAACCCGGGATCGATATCGATGGAGCTCGCGAGCGCCTGCGCCTCGGAATAGGCCGTTGCGCCGTTGGGTTCGATTCCGCGACCGCACATTGCAAACGGCACTGATCCGTCTTCGTGCGCTTTTGACTTGACTGATGTGATGTGATCCGGACAAACGAGTATGCGGGTTTGGGGGTGTTGGTCGAGGTAGTCGAGACAGGGCTGCACTACCTTGGCGTCGAAGTCCTCGATTGCTTGGACCTTTAGATCGGCACGTCCTTCATGGGCCGTTTCATCGGGCGCTTCTATATGGATATAGGTGAAATCGGATTCCGAGAGCGAGTCCAGTGCAGCGGATACTTTCCCTTCGTAGTTGGTGTCGAGATATCCTGTTGCGCCTGGTACGTCAATGATCTTGAGTTCCGCAAGCGTACCTACGCCTTTGACGATGTCGACCGCAGAAATGACGCTGCCCGATAAGTTATAGAGTTCGCGATACGAGGTAAGTGAAGGAGTGCGGCCTTGGCCCCATAACCAAATTGACGTTGCCGGAAGTTGTCCGTTCGCTATGCGTTTGTGATTGACGGGATGATTCGCGAGTATTGGTTTTGAATCGTTCATGAGTTCTTGGAGCACAGATGATTTCCGCCCGTGTGGCAAATATTCTTGAATCGGTTGTTCAGCGATATTGTGGGGCGGCGTACAGGTGATGGCATCGAGTTCTTCAAGTGAGTCGGTTTCTGCGGTCAGTATGCCTAGATGCCGGTATCCCACACCGGTGTGAAATCGCATGGGATAGCGGGTGATTTGTTCGTTTAGCGTCTCGATGATCGCCGCGCCTTCATCGGATGTGATGTGGTCGGCTGTGAAACTTTGCATTGTATCGTTCTCTGCGATCGTGACTAAGTTGCACCTTATCGCCAGATCATTGGGTTGCAGTTGTATATGGCGACTGGCGGCTTCAATTGGCGCGCGACCGGTGTAAGTTTCCCGGGGGTCGTAACCGAAGCAGGAGAGATTGCCGACGTCACTGCCAGCGGGGAGTCCTGGCGGGATGGGGTTAAATAGCCCGGATATTCCTGAATGCGCGATTTGGTCCATTGCAGGCGTTTTTGCGGTGTCTATCGGAGTTCTGTTTTTTAGGGTGGGGATTGGAAAGTCGGCCATTCCGTCGCCAAGTAGTATGATGAACTTATTATGTCGTTCTGGATTGGACATATTTGCGTTAGATGATATCATCGGTTGGTAGTTCGTTCAATTCTATGTTGTTGATTGGTAAGGGTTTGTGGTTTTGTTGGGTCGTTAGGGTTAAATATGAATATTACTTATTATGGGAAATATGATTTGTTGCGAGATCTCTTAACGGATTGTGGTTGTCCGCTTTCCGCTGACCTAATTGAACGTATTGATACCCACATAGGTTTTGTTCAATCACATGGCCGTAGTTTTGGCGTAGTTTCTGCCGGTGATGTTGAGCGTGGTGTGTTCGATCATGTTGTTGATTCTCTTAGTCTTCTTCCCTATCTCAAGGATTGGGTCATAGATGGCCTGAGTATTGTGGATGTTGGGTCTGGAGGTGGGTTTCCTGGCTTAATATGCGGATCTGCTTTCCCGGATACTGATGTTAGTTTGATTGACCGTTCGAAGAAAAAGTGTTCTTTTCTTAGGCTTTGTGTTGGCGGGATGAAGCTGTCGAACGTTTCGGTGTTTGATATTTCATTTTCTGAGTATTCTTGGGATGCGGGACCGGTGATTGTTTTGATTCGAGGGCTGGAGCAGGCCGAGGTTTTTGTTCCTGAGTTGGTTTCGTGTTTGGCTCCTGGCAGTGTTTGTTTTTGGTTGACAGGCCGTAGCGTGAATTTGGATTTTGATTCTAGGTTCCACGTGGAACAAATTGTGGATAAATGGTCCGAGTCAGGGTTGCGTCGGGGAGTGTGTTTCAAAATTAGTGCGGACGAAATTTCGGATGCTTCGTGAAATCCGGGCGTGTAGGCTTCGGGCTTGAGAAAGGTTCCACGTGGAACATACGGTATGCACGATAGAAACAACCACTAAATGGACAGAATTTAATCGTCGCGGTTTCAAAGAAATCAACAAACGATCAACGACTTGTCCACCAATGAGTCTAAATCCGTAGCAGCAATAAAGGCAAACCAGTGCCGCCATTCAGCACATAAGCGTATCTTTCGCTCTCAATCGAGCGATCAGATCCTATCCAATAAATCCACAGCGGCGCGAAAAACAGAAACTGAAGATACACTCTCCAAAACACGTTGAGCTTCCTCAAGGGGTACTCTACCTGTACTCTTCGATAAAGTGACCCCGCCGAGAACTTTAGAAGGCGCTCCAACAGGTGAGTGCATTCTAGGATCCGTACCTCCAAATACTGCAATCACGGGAGTGCCCACTGCTGCTGCGATATGCATCGGCCCGGTGTCGACACCGATATACAACGATGCCATTGAAACAAGAGCAGCGAACTCGCGCAAGGTCGCGCACGGCGGAGGGACTATCGGCCTATGGTCACATCCCGCCAATATCGGAGCCAACATATTTTCCTGGCCGGGACCGTGGGTAAGGGCAACATCAAACCTGCCGTCTGCAAGAAGCAAATTTACCAACTCCGCGAAACGATTATTCGGCCACCTTTTTTCTGGCCGATCTACCGGTGCATGCAATAAGACGAACCATGGTTTACGGGATCGTTGTTTGGTAATGGCTGCAAATACATCTTCATTAATCTGTTTATCTATATATCCAGATAACGAACTATCTATATCGGACTCAATAACAGTATTGCACAATTCCAAATTCTCATCGACGCGATTCATGATCGGTGAAGACAAAAGAATACGTTCATTGGCAAACCGATGGGATAGCTCTCGAGCGCGAGGCGGTGCGAACGATATCCGTCGCGCAGCGCGGGTCGCGAACAACAATAAACCACTTTTGAAAATGCCATGAAAATCAAAAGCGATATCATAGCGTTGATCACGAAGAAGACTTTGTAGCGACAGAAAACGCGCAATAGACTGAATCATATGCGGGGTGCGCTCAAAGACGAAAACCTGATCGATCGAGGGATTCTCTTGCAAAATATCGGTAGCTGCGGACTCAACGACCCAATCAATCTGCGCCGATGGATATGCTTGACGAATAGCGGTCGCGGCAGGCAGGACTCGGACAACATCACCAATAGCACTCAGCCGAATAATCAGAATTTTGGGATGGCCACCGATCACGAAAGTGCGTACCTCAATTCATCGAGTTGGCGCCAGGGTAAACCTTGGAGATTCCCTTGATGTGGCCGAGTGAAGAATGGCGGAGAGGGCGGGATTCGAACCCGCGGTACACCTTGTGAGCGTACACTCGCTTTCCAAGCGAGCGCCTTCAACCACTCGGCCACCTCTCCGCAGAACCCGCAATTCTAGGCCTCGAAACCGCGATCTGTCAATCGTGGGCCCGGCGCATTGTCGGCGCGGTATGAATACACTATACTTCATGACTATTTGCCCTGCAGATGAAATCATTCGCGGGACGCCAGGAATACATCTAAACGAACGGCGCTGCGGCGTCTAGGACATAACGGAGGTGACACCGGATGAGTTCAGCGCAAGATCTCACGAATGACAACTTTGATAGCACAGTGGGTAGCGGAGTTGCCCTTGTGGATTTCTGGGCCGAATGGTGTGGCCCGTGCAAAATGATGACGCCCGTGATTGACGAACTCGCGACTGAATTCGGCGACAAAGTTACCGTCGGAAAAATCGATGTCGATTCACAACAAGAACTCGCGATGAAGTTTCAGGTATCAAGTATTCCGACCCTCATTGTTTTCAAAGACGGCGAAATTGCAGAACGGTTTGTCGGGGTCACATCGAAATCGGATCTTGCAACTGCGCTCGATGCGGCAGGGAAATAGTCGAAAGACGATTGGGCAGTACCCAAACCATGCAATTTTACCTAATGATGTTGATCGGCGTGGCTCTTGGATACTACCTCGGCGTAGGCATCCTCAAGTGGACCCAGAAGGAAGAAAATAACTTTCTACCCATTGCGACTGCGGTCGCCGGGGGGATGGTGGGTTACTGGGTAGCGATTTCATTTGCGCCACCGGTGCCGACGGGCGACATCGTGTGGGCAGAACCGGTCACCCAAGTATATGACCAATCCGAGCTCGATGCGGTGCTGTCGGAAGAACCGAATCAATCCATCCTAGTAGATTTCTACGCTGATTGGTGTGCGCCGTGTCATGTCGCAGCACCCGGATTGAATGAGATGGCTATGGCTGGCGAGCGGATCGTCGTGGTAAACGTCGAACGATCACCGACTCTCGCGGCGCGCTATGACGTTTCCGGTTTGCCTACCTCGCTGATTTTTTTGGGCGGCAAGGAAGTTCATAGGGCACGCGGGCTACATTCCAAGCGTGCGCTCCAGAAACTGTTGGACGCCAATACGGGATCGTAACGAAATACTTCCACCAGCGACCCGTTATTCGATATCATGTCCCGCCAATTATCACGTTAATCAGTACGCATGACGTTCGGTTAGAGCATCCGCTCAATCTGTGTAACACCATGCCTCTGCGGTTCAAGGAGCGATACCTACATGACACCGAAGACCATTGCCGTCGCCGGAGCAACCGGGCTGGTCGGCCAACAAATACTCGCAGTGCTCGATGAGCGGAATTATCCAATCAAGAGCCTAAGACTACTTGCCTCTGCCCGGTCAAAGGGAAAGACGATTCAGTTTCGCGGCGAAACATTGCAGGTCGAAGAGTTGACGGAGTCGTCATTTAAGGGTGTCGAAGTGGCATTGTTCAGCGCGGGCGGGGGGACAAGTAAGCAGTTTTCGCCCTGTGCGGCGAGCGATGGCTGTGTGGTCGTAGACAATTCAAGTGCATGGCGAATGGATCCAAAAGTGCCTTTGGTTGTGCCGGAAGTTAATCCAGGCGCGATCCAGACGCACGAAGGTATCATCGCCAATCCGAATTGCTCGACAATCCAAATGGTCGTTGTCCTGAAACCCTTACATGATGCGGCCAAGATTACCCGGGTCGTTGTTTCGACGTATCAAGCGGTCTCTGGAGCAGGCGTTGCCGCGTTGGACGAATTAAGAGCGCAAACACGGGCAATCCTCGCGGGCGAGAATCCGGTGTGCGACATTTTTCCGCATCCTATTGCGTTCAACTGTTTGCCGCAGATTCCGCAGAGCGACGCATTTATCGAGAACGGTTACAGTACCGAAGAAATGAAGATGGTCAATGAGACGAAGAAGATCATGGGCGACGACTCAATTCGCGTTACGGCTACGACCGTCCGTGTGCCGGTGTTCACAGGCCATAGCGAATCCGTGAACGTTGAGACCGAGCGAAAACTGACGGCGAACGAGGCGCGCACGATACTTGGACAAGCGCCTGGCCTCGTCGTAGAAGATGACCCGGCTTCGCAAATGTATCCGCTGGCGTCAAGGGCGGCGGGTCGAAGCGAGACGTTCGTCGGCCGCATCCGTGAGGATTTATCGCACGATCGTGCGCTGGACATGTGGATCGTGTCGGACAATCTGCTCAAGGGTGCCGCGCTAAATGCGGTGCAAATTGCGGAGCATCTGTAGGTCGTGTCGTAATGTTAGGTAAGCGTTCCGCCGTCACAGTTGAGAATGGCGCCGGTCGTATAGCTGGAGGCCTCTGAGGCGAAGTAAATGGCGGCGCCCACGATTTCCGAGGGTTGAGCATGCCGACCCATCGCTGCACGATCGGTAAACACCTTGTGGTGCTCGTCTGTTTCAACGAGGAGCGAAGCGAATCGCGTTTCGACGAGGCCGGGCGCGATACAGTTCGATCGAATGCCGTAGGGGCTCCATTCGTTGGCGAGCATTTTGGTCATGTAGATGACTGCCGCTTTGGTCATGCCGTAGATACCTTGGTTCGGAAATGATGTAAGGCCGACCACGGACGCGATGTTTATGATCGATCCGGATTTCTGTTCGATCATGGTCCGGGCAGCCCGCTGGGCCATCATGAAATAGCCCTTGGTATTCACTTCGAATGTCTTGTCGAACGCCGCTTCGGTTACCTCGATCGCTGGACCGAAGTGCGGGTTGGTCGCGGCGTTGTTGACCAGAATATCGACGCGACCGAATTCGTTTTCAACCTGATTGAAAAGCGCATCAATCTGGTCTTGCTTGCCCGTGTGACACGCGATAGCCCGGGCCGTACCGCCGCTCGATGCGGTCGTTTTTGCTGCGACCACCAGCGCATCCAATTTTCGCGCAGCCAGGACAACCGTCGCGCCTTGTTCGACGAATCCTTCCGCGATTGCCAAACCTATGCCACGACTGGCGCCGGTTATGACCGCGATGCGGTTTTTTAACGTGAATCGATTTTCGGACATGGTCAACCTCTAGCGTTGCGCTTCCGGTTCTGGATCGCTGGCCGGTTGGAGCGCGGTTCGTACTTTTTGGAGTAGTTCGTCAGGACCGTAGGGCTTGGGCAACAACTGAAACCCTTCGTTGAGAATGAAGCCGGTGTGAATACCTTCGCTGGCGTACCCGCTGGTAAATAGGATCCGCACATCGGGGTCGAACTTTCGAAGACGCCGCATTACTTCCTCGCCCCCCATAACCGGCATTACGACGTCAGATAGGACGAGATCAATATCGTTCCCCCGGTCCGTGTAGCAGTCGAACGCTTCCTGTCCGTTGGCGCACTGAATGGTCGAATAACCCGCGTTTTCCAGGATTGTACAGGCCAACTTGAGTACCATCGGTTCGTCTTCGACCACCAAAACCGTTTCGTGTCCGCCCCCCCACGATTGCGACCGGCGTTGACGCGGCTCGCGAACGCGTTCCGAAGTCAGGGGTAAGAACACTTTGAATTCCGTACCGACGTCGACCTCGCTCCGCACTCGTGTAACACCTTTATGTTGCTTGACCAATCCGAACACAGTTGATAGTCCGAGGCCGGTCCCTTTTCCGGTGGGTTTGGTTGTGAAGAAAGGTTCGAAAATGTGTTCGAGAGTGTCTGCGTGTATCCCCGTGCCCGTATCGCAGACACGAATCACGAGACATTCGCCAGGGACCGGTGTCGTCCCGGAGTCGGCCATCGCGTGGTTGCTTGCGTTCGAGGTTTCGATCACGAGTTTCCCACCGTTCGGCATGGCATCACGGGCGTTGACGACGAGGTTAACAATAATCTGCTCTAGGTGGCCGGGATCACCGGAGACGACTGAGGATTCCGCTTTCGGTCTGAAACGCAAATCAATATCCTCTGGAATCAGCCGGGTCAGCATACCGATGACATCGCCGAGCAACTCATTGATATCCGTTGGTACTGGCTTCATGACTTGGCGCCGGCTAAAGGCTAGGAGTTGGCTCGTAAGATCGGCCGCGCGATCGGCAGCCTTCGATATCTCGGTAGCGAGTGGTTTGTCCGCATCATCCAGCGAAGACCCGACTACGAGTAACTCGGCATTTCCACGGATCGCCAGCAATAGGTTATTGAAATCATGAGCGATCCCGCCTGCCAACTGGCCGATCGCTTCCATTCGCTGGGACCGCTCGAGTCGTTTCTCCAGTTTGGCATGCTTTTCGTCAGCGCGCTTCTTATCCGTGATATCCCGGACGCTCGTACGGTACCCCGCATCATTACCGTGCGCATCGACGATGGGTTGCCAAGCCATGGCGCCCCAAGACAATTCGTCGTCCTTGCGACGAATTCGAAATCCAGTCTCGTCGCCGTTCGCTTTGGCGCGTGTCTCGTGGAGAAACGCGCGGACACTTGGGCGATCGTCCGGATGAATCAAGAGGTCCGGATAATCTTCCATCGCAAAGCACTCATCGACCGAATAGCCAGTGACCCGTTCAACCGCGGGATTTACCCAGAGGAGTTTGCCGTCTGGGCCGACCCAACTCTCCCAGTTGTAGGTATAGTCCGCGATGGCACGGAATCGTTCTTCGCTCGCCTTAAGAACGCCTTGTTGTTCGGTGAGTGCGTCTTCATTGGCTTTCGCCCGTTTGGCCAGGGTAGACCAGAATCCGATGAGCGCCCATAGCGTGCCGCTTACAACGCTGTAGATTAGAATCAGATAAGCGACATCGGCGTAGTCCGTGTATTCGGACATGTCTGTGACGAGTATGCCAGTGACCTCAGCATGGATGACTCCGAATCCGCTGATGAACGCGCCCGCCGTCGAAATGAGCAGACCACTTTTTCCTTGGAGTACGGCGGAGCAAATGAGTGCCAGAGGGACCATCGAGAACGCGATATCGTGAATGCCATAGGCTTTCCAAGAGAGAAACACCGCGACAGCTAACCATAGTGCTGGTGTAGATACGCGCGGGAAAAAGAATGCACCTCGGTATACCAATATGGCGGAAAACACTGCGTGGACCATTAACGCCACAGTAAGCCAGGCACGATCGTCGTCAATTCCAAACGAGGTGAGCAGCGCGATGCCGATCAATTGCTGCCAACTGAGCAGAAGATAGAGAACCCGTGCCATCTGGGACTTTGCATGATCATCGATTAGCGGTGGCGCAAACCAACTGCGAACGCGATTCCACATGCTCGATTTGCCTCCCCCCTGGATTCTGGCACACCGGTTCTGACCGATGTTACACGGATTCAGAGGAAATGAAAAAGCGATGGTGAGCGTTCGATTGGGGGCGGTCTACGCCGACCGAACGCTACCTATAGCGTTTTCCCATGAGGTGGCAAAGCGTAAACTGCTCAAGTTCCTCATAGTCGCGAGTCGCTATCAATTTCGCTTCCGTTTTTCGATCAAGTGACCGCACTTTTCTTACGAGATCGTTGAAAGTAGCCAGACTGTTGGCGAGGTGTTTGGTCGGCATCACGTCTTTCTGCGTGCGCATGGCCTTGATGTCGAAACCTATCCACTCGTCGTTCTGGCCGTACCCGGCTTCTTCGAGCACGCGCACTTGATTAAACGCGCGGCGCAAATTATAAGCGCCGAACGCTTTGTCCTGGTCAAACTTGAGATTGCCCTGATCGTTGAGGTGGACGCTCCAAAGTTTTTCGTGGGCTAGTGCATATGCCATATCATCGGAAGGATCGAGGCCGGCGAGAATGGAGTGTGCGCTCTCGATTAGAATCCCGGCCCGATCGCTGTCCTTGAGGAGATAGCACAGGCCTAGCGCGTGACCCGCAGTCGAGATCAGTGCGCTGTCCACCGGCTCATTCGGCTTTGGTTCGACCAGGAGCCGGATGTTGGGATCGTAGTCGAGCAATGCGTCCATCGCATCACGTAGATGAAGAATGGCCTCCCGCGCGTTTTTCGATTCGCGAATGTAGGTGCCTTCGCGCGCAAACCAAAGCACCAACTTGCTCGTTCCCAGCTCGTTGCCAATATCGATGGCCTTCTTTGATCGCTCGATCGCGTAGCGGCGGTGTTTCGCATTTGGGCTTGAGTACGCACCATCGACCGTCTCAGGCGCAAACCACAGACGCGGCGCAGTGAATTCCGCGACGATACCTTCGCCGTCGAGGACTTTGCGCAATTTGCGGGCTGCGCGCGTAATCTGCGCGGGGGATTTTTCGTCCAGATCGGGGACGGCATCGTCGTCGTGAAACTGCATGCCGTCGAACCCGATTTTCTTCAGAGCCTTAATTTTGCGACCGAGGGCGACCGGCTTACGGACGGGCGGGCCGAAAGGATCGGCCCCTTCGTCGATGTTCCAGGGCCCGAACGAAAAGCGGTACTGGGTCCGCTTAGCTGACATGATACGTCTCTCCCACATACGCAATAGACGGCATGGTCACCCGTCCTTGCGATTTGAATGATTGATCAGTTGGGCACCTTGAGCATTTGTCCAACACGCAAGGTATTCACGTCTGTTATGCCGTTAATTCGCATTAGTTCTTCCGGGCTAATCTCGTATTTCGTAGCAATACTCAATGGGCTGTCGCCGCTTTGGATCACGTACTCGCCAAATTCTTTCTCCGGTTCCTCAATTGACGGATCGGAGTAGATGGTTAGAACGCGCCCGGCTTGCAGTTTCGAACCCGAGTCTAAATCGTTCCAAGAAAGAATGTCGGAAACGGATACGCCATAGGCCGCTGCAATGCCGCTCAAGGTTTCACCGAGTTGTACGCTGTGCTTTAGTTGCGCCACATCTGATGTGTCTGGCTCAGCCGGTTCCGGCTC
>JAJDAB010000593.1 GCA_029262095.1 Candidatus Hydrogenedentota bacterium | reverse complement strand
GTTCGGCTCGCTGAAGTAAAGCATTTGCCGCCACGCCCAATCGAACACGTCATGCGGATATGGCACTCCGCGCATCGCTGCCAAAGCCGCGAAACCTTCCGCAGCCGTGGTCATGTGTTCGGCTTGCGTGTAGGCATCTTTAACTGGGCGCTGTGTGATCAACTCGCCCAACGACGCCGCGACCGGTGCCCGGGTGAATTCGGGAAACGCCTCGGGATTCCGGTCGCCGAATTCGCGAATTCGCTCGAACACACGCGTGGCTCCCGATGGCTCAAACCGGATTGAGGGAACGGATTCGCGCATTGCGTCGACTTCATTCAGCACATAGACCGGTGCGGATTCGCGCGCGACATCAGATAGGTAAATCCCCGTATCAATTCCCGATCCCAGTAAGGCGTCGCGCGCTTCAACGACACGCGTCTGCAACTCCGCCACGGTGCCTGGTTCCGCGAATGGACTCGTGTTCCATACCGCGAGCACGCCGCCGTCCAGGCCGACCATCCATAGCGGCCCACGGCGTGGCGCCAACCAATCGCTATTCATAATGCGCCCATCGCCCCCAGCCTGAGACAACACTTGTGCCGATTGTTGCGCGATACCACGCGCGTGCCAATCGTGGTAGATGTTCGAGGCAAGGCCCAGGCTATTTCGCACCGAATGCTGTCCATGTAGTAGATTGCGCGCGATCAATTCGCCGGAGACTAAGCGCTCATCCGGCGTTGCAAACCCGCTGTTCGCCCCCACGCGTCCACGGACAACGGCATCGCGCACGACGTCTCGTGTGCCGGGATTCATCACCCAAAACGGTCGCCAAGATTCAACACCACCGAGATAGAATCCATAGTTCGATTCATATTCGAGTAGCGTGATGTGCCGGTTCAACGCAACCATACGGCGTTTCGCGTCATCGGATTGTGAACGGGTGATCGTGGGGCCGGTCAAACCGGCTAAGAAATACGCGGTCCCGCGTGCAGGACTTGAGCGAACCGTTGTACGTGCAACGAATCCACCTTTTGCTTCCGGCGTTTCGATCATGATTTCGGCTTGCCGGACTTCGCCCGCCTTATACCCCGACACCGGCATTCCGAACAGCAACTCAACTTGGGTTTGCGGCGGTAACGCACGCACCGCCTTTTCCAACCATGGATCGATCGGGTTGAATCGGGTTCGCACTGACGCTGGCCCTGCATTTCCTGGTCCAGGGTTGAACAGTTCGATCGCGAATTCTTGCGCCAACGATCCGCCCTGTCCCGTGAACCGGCCTGTCTCCACTAACCGCGGGACATACACCAACTGACCCGCGCGCGCCGCCGGTTGAAAACGGATCGCGGCCTCGTATCCCGTCGCATTCGCGAGCATCGGACGCGTTGCCAAAATCGCATCGCGCATGGATGCCGTCGAGACATCCTCCGCAGCGGCGATCGCATCCAACGCAGCGAGCGGGACTTGCATCAATATGTGGTTATCCCCTCGGCGAAGCCGAGCGACGTGCCGTTGGAGACCGGCGGCCATCGGTGATGAAGGCGCGGGCAACGCCACTGGAAATCCGTTCACCCACAATCGCGCACCAAGACTGGTCTGGAAATCGATTAGCACGTCCACCGGTTGTCCCGAACGAATGGTGCAGGCCGCAAATACGTTTGCCTCGGTCGCGCCGCCGACCAGCGCAGAAAAGTCTATGCGTTCGGAATTAGTGCGTAGTGGTCCCCAAATCCGATCTTCGGCGTCCGTCTTAACCGCGAGGCCTTCTGCGGGACGGACTTTACGTACGCCGCCAACCGATTGTAGGAAATCGACATCGGGCACTGGGAGTAAACGGGACGACACGCGCGACACGACGCCTGGCTCGCCGCCGTCGAATGGCCCGCACACGAGCCATTCCTCGACGTAACCGCGTTGGAATAGCGCCTCGAGCGATTCTTGTGCATGCGCAGACGCCGCGAATACCAGTAACGGAATCGCAAGAAATAGCACAACAAGATTTAGGCGAAAATTGATCGCAAGTCCCCCGGATTACGTCCCCGCTCACGATAGGCCGTAGTGTAACACGGCCCCCGCACCGTCCTTCGATTTGATGTGGTAGGCTGCGCCAATGCAATCGGCCTGGCAAACAATTCGCACCAATTGGAATCGAACGGACACGTTGATGATTGCCCTCAATGTGAGCGCGGGCCTCGTCTATCTCGGCAATTGTTGGTGGGATTCCATCGTGGTTTGCTATGCCGCAGCGCTGATTCCCATCGTCGTTCAAACCGGATGGTCTTTGCGAAGACGCGATACCGCGCTCCGGGATGCGCTCCTCATTGGTCTAGGCCTCGGCATAGCTTGGCCCATCGGCGAAGGCATCACCGTGAACGTGCTTGGGTGGTGGGGCGACTACACCGCACCGGGTCCGTACATTTGGCACACGGCGGCATATTGCGTGCTGATTGGTTGGTTAGCAACCGCGCACATTGCGTACCTCGCGGCACGCACGCTAGCCATGGGATTTACGCGATCGACTGCAGCAGTCGTAGCTGGCGTGAGTGCATTCGTTACCGGTATCGCCGGGGAAAACTTCTTCGTCGCTGCTGACATGTGGACTTACCGTGAAGCGACGTGGCAATTTTGGTACATTCCCGCGTTTTTGCCGATTGCCTATGGACTCGGCTACGCGATACTCCCGGCATTCCAAAACCGCCCCGTCGCGATTCGGCTCGCCGCCCTACTCGGCTGGCTCTTCATCACCTGTACCGGTCTCGGCCTCGCCACCGGTTTCTTCCCCGAGTGACCGGGTCGCGGGGATTACGGTCGTGGGATAGCCCTTGCCGCTTATCGTGATGGTAAGCCCCGTATCGTCAGCTGACTCGGTACTAACGACTTCACCCCCCGCGACAGCTTGAATGCGCGGATAAAACCACGGGAAGACATCAATTGGCCGCGCATCGTTTATGCGAAGCACACCGCCCGACTCGTCCCAAGATTCAAGTGTTACGGCATCGTTTAAAAGGGATTTCGCGTCAAGCTCGATGATCGATTGAGGCGACAGCGCACGACTAAACGGCGTTTCGTAGCGAATCGATTCGGAAAGTTGCATTGGGGCCCCACGAAAATATCGCCAATCGGGCAATACGCCGATGGGTTCGCCATTGTCGCGATCCGAAGCGGCAATTGCGGACGCTTGAAACGTCTTTACGGCAGCGCCCGCCGCACGCCAATT
Organism: Candidatus Hydrogenedentota bacterium; assembly: GCA_029262095.1. Taxonomy (GTDB): domain Bacteria; phylum Hydrogenedentota; class Hydrogenedentia; order Hydrogenedentales; family SLHB01; genus JAJDAB01. The sequence goes on along the minus strand of JAJDAB010000593.1, from coordinate 6,599 downwards.
CAGTTCCGCACGAATCTGGACCAAAGCCGCCGCGATCGCAAACGCGGTTGTCATACCGACGATTGGCACTTTCCATTTCGGATGGTCCATGCACCGATATGCGACCGCAGCAAACGCGACCGTGAAGAATCCGGAGGCCACGATCAGTTCACCTCCACCAACGAGATGAACCGGGTCGATTGATCGCGCGGAGGGAAATAAGCGCACAACGATCATGGCTAGACCGGCAAACAAAATTGCGGGTCGGCGAGCCTTCCTGTAGATCAACATTAGAATCGCGAAGACTGCGAACGCTGCGACCCAACCCAGCCATGGCTGATGATGCATCGCCGCCGCGTTCTCGGGCAAAAAGCCAATGGGATAAAACGTAAAGTAGAGCGGTCCGAACCACGCGCCTGGGTCAACCGCCAACTGCTTGAGCTCGGGAAAATGATAGAGGACTGCACCGATGCCCATGAGCAGATAGGGCATCAACCGCGGAAAGTGCCGATTCTCCGGGCGTGTGATTAAGATTTCGAACATGACAATGATGATGAATAGAAAAGCGTGAAGCGGGTACGGCGTGATGGCGAACGCGAACGTGACCAGCGCAAATCCGTATGTCCAGTTGCGCGGTTTGTAGGCGTGATAGGCGTATGCGGTAATCGCCAATAGCGCAAAGAACGCGGGGATCGAGTCACCGATCCCCGATAAATTCAAGATGGATTCCGTGTGGACGGGATTCGCCATGAACACCGCACCAGCCCAGGTCCCCAACCACCACAGGCCTCGGACCGTGAAGTTTGTGAGGTGCATCACACACCACACGCAGCCGTAGAACGCGACAATATTTACCAAGTGATATGGCAGCGGCGACGCGCCAAATGTCTGCACTTCCCACGCGAATATAGATCTCGCCAGGAACGGAAGGCTTTCTCCGTTTGTGGCCATGGCCGCGTAATCACGACCCATGGGATGAACGGTGAGGCCCCACGCGTAAACCAATGCCGTATAAAACATCAACAGAAAACTGTCGAAAATATGGAAATGTTCGACACGGAATCGGGCCATTCGCGGTATTTCTCGGGGGGCATAGGCAACCATGGCGGGCAAGTCTATCCCGGTGACACGTCAAACACAATGACGCGCAACAGCAAAACGTCAGTCCGAGTTTTCCACGGAGCCGTCCAACGCGGCGAGCGCAAACGATGACCACAACACCAATTGCCCGGCAATGACGCTGACGCCAACCGCCGCCGCCAATGCGCCTGATGAGACGCCGCCGACTTCGTGCAACAATGCGGCCGCTGCGAGATAAGGCAGGCCGGTCGCGTTGGGCGTGATGGGGATCGCGCTGGTTACGGCGTGCAACCCTTTGGCCGCGGCGAGCAATGCAAACGGAAGTGTGGCTCCGAAGGCAGAAAAGAGGTAATAGCCCGCGGCAACGTCGATGACTCCGGCGGCAATTGTGACGGTCATCAAGATAGGCGCGTATCGCCCGAACGCAATCAGCTCGCCGCTCACCTCGACGATCAAGAACGCAATCCGACGCAGCCGCGTATCCACGGGCAAGCGGCGGGCGACGGCGTCTAGCCAGCGCTTCCGAGTCAGAACGAATAGCCCGAGAGCGACAAGCGCTGTCACACCACCAACAGCCGCCAACATGAAACCACGGTGATCGACTCGAATCAACAACAATCCCGCGAGTCCGATTCCCAAGGTCGCGGCCATTTCGAACACCCGGTCGGCCACGATCCAGGCTGCCACACGCGTCGTTCGATGGTGGGCAATCATCAGAGGCGCGAATTCGCCAATTCGGCCCGGCGACCATTCGCCACCGGCCTTCGATACTGCAAACGCGCGAAATGCGCGCTGGCCGGGACCGAGTACATATCGCCACTTCAGCGCGCGTAGGATTTGTGCCGAGACCAGAAACGCCATCATCTCCACCAGCGAAAACAGCGAGGCACCCCGCACAGCATCGGCGAAACGGTCCCACCCCAGGAACCAGACCACCGCCAGATACAGTAATATGCCGACGATCCAGAGGTATTTCCTCACGTGCGAAGATGCGCGACGCGCTTCGGAAACTGGCGCTTCGCCTGTTTGGATCGGCATTCAGTCAATTACCCCCGCAGTGACCTTGCCACCGCACAGCATTTGATTGCAACCGCGACGCGACGTACTATCCCCGGCCCATGCTCAAGATTGTCAGTCATAACGCGTGTTGGTTTCAGGGGTTTCCGTACGCAGGCCTGGATCCGGATGAACCGCATCCGGAAGTGCTGGACCGTCTATCCTCAATCTATCAATCGTACGATCCACATGTGCTCTGCGTGCAAGAAGTCCAGCACGCCAAAATGGCGGGTGCGATCGCCGGAGAACTCGGTATGAACGTGCAGTACTCCTGCGGCGGCGAGTACCATCAATATGGGTGCGCAACATACGCCCGAGACGTCGAAGTGCTTGCGGAAGGACGAATCAGTTCGTCGCCGCCGCAACGAGCCTGGCAAATTTGTCGCGCCGTTTGCGGCGGCGCTCCATTAACGATCGCGAACGTCCACCTAACGTCTGACCGTTTCCTACCGGAAACTGAAGCCGCGGCCGCGCGCCTGAGAGATCTGGTCACAATGCTAGATGTCGCCTTGCCGAGTCACGAGGATGGCCTCGATGTGATTTGTGGCGATTTCAATGAGGGTCCACGACACGACGCCGCAATACTGTTGGAACGGCGGGGATATATCGACGTCGCGGTTGCGACGAATGCGTCCTTACCGTCAACCGGCGTCGGCAAGCAACGTAGCGATCAAATCTGGGTGCGCGACGACCTCAAGTCGGCGATAACCGGATTCGGGGCAGCGGCATGGGAATCGCTCGCCTTCGAATCGCCTGGAAAAAATGTGTTGAGCGACCACTTACCGTTGTGGGTCGAATTGCGGAAGTAATCTCGACTCCTGTTTGCCACAAGCGCACATTCCCAAATTAATGCTGATGCACGCCCGGTTTCGCCGCGCTCGCGTGTTCCTTGTAGTGTTCTTTTAGTAAATCGGCGCCGAAGTCCCCGTCGAAATCGCGCCACACCGAATGCACGTGATTCGCGTCGTTCTGCGTGTTGTCGTATTCGATCAGGAACGTCGGTCCTTGGATGCGGTAGTAGTGTCGTTCGCCCCGTTCCAACGAACCCATCCAGGCAAACTTGATTTCATCCAGGTTCGCGTCCCGAATTTGCTGCAAGCGCCGGGCGGCGATGGCTGGCTTTTGGACGCTCGCGTAGAGCGACAAAAGCTCCAACAATGTTTCTTGCTGGGAACCGGTCATGCTGTTGAACGGCAAGCCGACATGGTCGAGCGTCAGCGCCTCGCGTTCCGTGCCGCTCAAAATGTCGTTTGGCGCTTCATCGCTCAGGAGCGCCAGCTTCCGCTGCGCGTCATCCATCAACTTCACAAGTGTCCGGCCAAGGTCTTCTTCCTCTCCAAGCGCACGCGTACCCTTCATTAGATCGATACGCACTTCACCCGGATTTGCGCCCAAAAACTGAGGCACAGTAGCGACCGCGCGACCGTTCACGATTGTCCAGTGCAGCGACAGGTGATGTCCCTCAAGCTTCAACCCCCATGTGGCATCATCGCCGGGCGTTCCGAAAATGGAAAAGTAATAGAGCTCTTTGTCCCTGGGAAAGCCTTTGCCTTCCTCCATGATGTGCAGCACATCTTCGAGATGACGAATGGTGTCGATTTTCTTGTAACCGTCTTGACTCAGTGCAGACTCGATCAACGCGAGCGCGAGCGTCTGTTGATCGGCGTTCATACGTTTTAGCGGAAGGCCAAGGCGTTTCTTCGGAATGAAATGCCAGTTGTGACGCTCCGCGTTGTCGAAAGGAAATGACGCAGTCTCCCGCTGGACGTCATCTAGCGAGCCGAGAAATGCACCCGCCGCCGCCGCGACCGAAGACGCAATCGCCGGTTCATCTTTCATATCGTCAGCCTGTCCCATAGCCGCCAATACTACCATCGTCATTACCACCGCTTGCATTCGATGTCCTCCGCCGTCTTATTCGTTGCCCGCACGAGTCTTGTGCATTCCTCACTATACCGGATGACAACCGGAGCGGGAACTATATTTGCACCACCCCCCCTGTTAAAATGGGCCTCTTGTTATTTTCGGTGGAGTACGAGAGGCTTGTATGCACAATTGGAAATACGTAGCGACGCTTGTGATTCTAGTTTGTACGCCCGTGGGCGCTGAAGACGTGCCCGAGAAAACAGGTACGCCGCTCTCCACAACCGACACGACGTACCTCGCCGATCAAGATTGGGACCAACGCGTCGGAGACAAACTTGGAATTTGGGTGTCTGTTCAGGATCAACAGTTTCGTCTCGTCGAAAACGGCTATGTGCTCTGGACCGTTCCCTGCTCAACTGCCGCAAACGGCACCGGTTCGCAGATGGGGAGTAAGAAGACTCCGCTCGGCTGGCATGTTGTCTCCAAAAAGGTCGGCGACAATGCGCCCGTTGGTCAAGTGTTCAGAGGCCGCGCACCGACAAAAGAGATTTGGAAACCAGGTAAAGACACGAAAGAAGATCTGGTATTGACGCGCATATTGATTCTTGATGGTCTCGAACCAGGTAAGAACAAGGGTGGCAAAGTCGACTCACGAAAGCGATACATTTATATTCACGGCACGAACGACGAGGCGAAAATTGGCACGCCAGCATCGCACGGGTGTATCCGACTTCGAAACGAGGACGTGATCGCTGCTTTCGACCGTATTCCTGAGGACACGCCTATGCTCATCACGGAACGGACTAAATAGTTGAATTAGAGGGAGGGACACGCTCCCGCGTGTCCAAGGTGGACCAAGGACGTGCGAGAGCACGTCCCTCCCAACCAAATATAGGGGAGATTGATCATGAACACCCAACTCACACGCCGCGATTTCTTGAGAACTACGGCAGCATCCGTCGCAGGGGCCGCGATTCTTGCCGGTACGAATACCACCGCTTACGCTGCGGACGAATTCTTCGCCATGGACGGCGTCTCGCAAGCCGCCCTGGTCAAGAAAGGCGAGGTCACACCCCTAGAACTACTCGACGCGGCCATCGCGCGCGCCGAAGCACTCAATCCGAAGCTCAATGCGATCGTCACGCCTATGTACGATCAGGCCCGAGAACGCGCCAAAGGTGAACTGCCGGAGGGTCCATTCAAAGGCGTGCCGACCCTAATGAAGGATCTCCTTGACTACGAAGGCGTTCGAACCGCATATGGTTCACGCATGATGATGGGCAACGTCGCTGCCGCAACGCATCCGCTCGGCAAAGCGATGGAAAAGATGGGCATGGTCATCATGGGTAAGTCGGCGACGCCCGAATTTGGATTATTGCCGACAACCGAACCGGCCGCATTCGGCTCGACGAACAACCCCTGGGATTTAGCCCGTTCGCCTGGGGGATCGAGTGGCGGCACCGCTGCCGCAGTGGCCGCAGGCATCACACCGTTCGCGCAGGGCAGCGATGGTGGCGGCTCAATTCGCATTCCGTCGTCCAATTGCGGGCTGTTTGGCATGAAACCAACGCGAGGCCGCGTCGTCAATACTCCGGGTCCAGCGCGTGCGGGCGATCTATCCGTCCGCGGATTCTTGACCCGTAGCGTGCGTGATGGCGAACTGGCCTTAGGCGGATCGACCGCACGCGACATAACCCTCCCACCGACATCCGGGTGGAGCATTGAAGGCAAAAAACTACGCATCGCCGTGGCCATCGACGCGGCGACCGGCGGAAAGCCCCACGAAGAGTGCGTCAACGCTATTACGAACTCCGCCAAGCTTTGCGAAGACCTCGGCCATCACGTTGAAGAAGCCACGCCGCCTATCGATGGCGATCAGTTCTCATGGGCCATGCTGACGCTCTGGAGCCATATCCCCTACATGACAATTGAACAGGTAAAGGCCGCGACGGGGAATCCGCCGCCGAGAGCGGCACTCGAAGGATGGACTTGGGGGCTTGCCGAGTCCTTCTCGAAGCAAGAAGACGGGGCGTTGGAGAAAGCTGTTGCCCACATGCAGGTCGTGACAAAACAGATGAACGCATTCTTCAACAAGTACGACATGCTTTTAACCCCCGTACTGGCGAGTCCGCCCGTGAAAACCGGGGACCTCGCGCCGAATGTCGACTATCAAACGCTATTCGATCGTGTTGTGGAGTACGCGGCGTTCACACCCGTGGCTAACGCTGCCGGTCTGCCCGCGATGTCTGTTCCCTTGCACTGGACGCAGGACGACTTACCGGTTGGCAGTCATTTCGTCGGTGCGCACGGCGAAGAACGAAAGCTATTCGCGCTCGCCAAACAATTAGAAACGGCAAAGCCTTGGGCCGATCGCTGGCCAAAGACGTCGGCGAAGAACATCTAACATGGCTCTCAAAGAGGGCCTTAAATAGTAGCCACAGAGAACACAGAGTTCACAGAGAATCGTTTCAGACGGATTCCGCGCGAAAGACCAGAGCACGTCTCAACTCTCCGCGAGAAGTGAATGAAATATATACTCATCCATCGCCCGCAAATACTTCGAATCAGCAAAATCGTTCTTGGAAAATGTGAAATGTGAAATTTTTCTCCGTGAGCTC
>JAJDAB010000592.1 GCA_029262095.1 Candidatus Hydrogenedentota bacterium | reverse complement strand
CCCACGCCAACATGAAGTCCGTGCCCGGGATCGGCGCGAGCAATTGCACTTTCTCCGCGTGGATCCGAATCCCCACTTCATGCTGCGGCATCGAGAATTCATCGAGATGGCCGCGCACGTACACATCCATGAAATCGGTCTGATTCCCAGGCTGCGGATCGCCGTTCGCAACTTCCGCTCAACCACTATCGAGTATCACAAGTTTCTCTATAAAGAATTCACTTGGCATTTCCGAACGATCCAAATCCGTCTACATAGCCTGCGAAAGGCTTCGCAATCTTGTCGAGTTCTAGCTCAGCCTTCGTGATGTCGGAGTGTGTCGGAAGCATTACTTTTGCACAGTAACACGTCCATGACCCTGTCTCGTCATCACTGTCAACGGAGGTATCGAAGCCCAGATTGTTTGCGCTCAACGCAATCCTCTCACCGGCTGTCGCAGAGGGGACAGTCACGAAAAACTCTATCTCCATTGGTTTGCTTAGATCTGATCCCGTGGCTGAAAGTTTGCGCAGCGCCCGTTCAGTAGCATCGTATGGCCTATTCACAACACACTTATCCCCGGGAATTCTGAATCATGCGACAACGCATAAAGTTTAGCCTAAAGCTACAGCGGCGTGCCGGTCTTTCGGTTGCATTTCTTGAGCAGGAACGCGTCGTTTTGGTACCAGTTTTCGTCGAATGGATATGCGTCGAAATGAGCTATGTAATCAACGAGCATTTCGCGCGTAAACCGGTCTCGTTTACGTTTTCGGGTGTATGCTTCCAAATTCTCAAACTGATACGGGTCACCTCTCTCCCCGAATACCCACCTTCCACCGTCGTTTGCCGCATACACACTACGCCGAGCCGGACAATTTCCAACATAAACCTCAAGCGCGACTATGCCGTACCGACCTGTACCCGTTGCATTCGGTTTCTTCTTGTATGTGTGTTCGACCGAGGTTACACGCATAGTCTCGCATTTCAGTCTTTCCGCCATTACGGGCATTGGGGACGCGGCATCCGTTCCAAGAATTCCATTATCGAAAAAGGCCGTCCATTTGGAAGATGTGGATACAAAAGCGACTCGCGTATCAAGCGGCGCCGTCAGCGGTAACAGAGATTCAAGAGTCTCTCTCGGCGGCGAACTGACTCGCTCTTCACGCCAGCAATACCTACCACTTTTCGCAAAAATTTCGTTTTGCCACGACAGATAGATTTGTACCGTAGTTTCCAGATCTGCGGCTATCAGGCCAATGGTCGAAGTTGTTTTTTCTAAGTTTCCGTCAAAAAGCATTTCTTAGTCCACCGTTCGCAAGTCGGATATTCCACTCGGATCGTTTGCTAGTGTACGAGCCCGATGTCCTGGCCCTCGGTTGGACCGACGCGTATCGAACTCGACGTATTCACGACGGCCCGTGTTGCGATTCGTCCCTTGAAGATCCGGCCGGTTCGTCCCGACTCGTTGGCCTGCCGCGTTCACTTGTTGTTGGTTGATCCGAATGTCTCGATAACCTTGGTCCTTCCACTGCTGTGCCTGGCGGTATGCGGCCGCGTTCTGAGTCGGACTCCTACTAATTGGCCGATCCAAATTTAATGGTCCTGGCGGCATTGGAGCAACAGCGATGTCCTGGGGCAACCTCGCCGCGCCCCCCAGATGATCAAACCCCGCGTCGGCAGCGCGTCTAATTCCTTTTCCGGCGTATTTTAAAGCGTCGCCCGCCACCGGCACAACACCGGCCATAGCGAAACCCGCACCCCAATAGTCCCCTTGTTCCATTGCCATACCCGCAAGCGCAACGTCACCGGCAGGATTGACCATCGCCGCAAGTTCCAACTGGGCTTCATGGTCGTTGGCCAGCGCCTGGAAGAAATCGCCGGTGGGACTCTCCATTTCCACGTCTTCTTGTCCCGCCATTTCACCGGCCCTTCGGAAGTCACCGTTTTCCATCGCTTCGCGGAATTCCTCCAACCGTTTCTTCTTCGCCTCCTCATCCTTATCCGCCGCGTTGTCCGCGTCGGTGCCGAACGGGTCCAATGACGACCATGGGTTGTTATTCGCGTAGGCGTATGGGTTACCCCGATTAGCAACATCTGCCCAGATGCCTATTGTGTCGCGGGTGGTGAATCTTCCTGTGGCTGGGTCCATGTAGCGGGAGCGGTAGTGGTAGAGGCCGGTCTCCTCGTCCCAGCGTCTTCCGTTGAAGAGGTAGGGGTTTCCGACGACGGACGCATTCGTCACGATGGGCGTTTCGCTCGCGTCAAAGAACTCCGGTGTTCCATAGTCGCCGTAGTCGTATCGCTCGACTACTTGGCCCGCGCTGCCGGTGAGCGCGACGGTGTTGTACATGTCGTCGGTGTGGTAATAGTAACTGACGCCTTCGCGCGTCATCAGGATTCGGTCGTCGATGTAGTCGCCGTAGACATACGTTGCCTTGGACACGCCGCCGACGAGTTCTTCGATGATGCGCGGACCGTAGTGCAGGTAGCGCGTGACTTCGCCGTTGACGCGTTTTTCGATGCGGCGGCCGAGCGCGTCGTAGTAATACTCGACATCCGCGGCATGCGCCGCCGGGTCTTCGATGACGGCCACGTCGTCGAGGCAATACCAACCGTCGAGCC
>JAJDAB010000591.1 GCA_029262095.1 Candidatus Hydrogenedentota bacterium | reverse complement strand
TCCGAACGCCGACATCGAAGAGGGGCATAAGAGTGCGGTGTTGGTGCACATGGCGAATATTCTGTGTCGTATCAACGGTGGATCATTCGACTATGACGCGAAGTCGGAGATGCCGATTGACCATCCGGAAGTTGCGAAGTTGATGTCCCGGGAATATCGCGATCCGTATGTTGTGCCGGATAAGGTTTAGACTACTCAACGACTACGTGGAACGTGCTCTTGGTTTCCCAGTCCTTTTTATCCGTTACGGTCAGGGTGATGGGGTAGCGACCGGGTTCTTTATAGGTCTTTTCGACACGCTGTTTTTTGGATGTAGTGCCATCACCGAAGTCCCATATGGCTTTCTTGATGGTAAACGTTGGGTCGTAGGGAATGGCGAGTCCGGCGTTGAACGGTGCGGCTATCGTGACGGGTAAACGCCCTGCCGGTGCGCGAACGACATCCAGAATGTCGAAGACTTCCACGGTTCCCACCTGAGTCCGTACGTCGTCGATGAACGGTAAGATGGTGACTGCGGACTGGCCGACCAAGACGTCGGCAATCGCGCGCATGCTCTGAGAGACGGCTTGCGGTTCGCTGTACGAGAGTAAGATCGCGTCCGCCGCAGCGAACTTGGGCAGTGCGCCGGGATAGCCGGTGAGGACGACGACGGTCCGCATGCCCATACTCTTGAATTTGTCGACCAATCGGACTTGACCGTTGATATCGACCGTGGGCGAACAAATGATGACCACGGTCTTGATGCCACGCGCGTGTTTGGTCAATCGCTCGACTTCGAAATCATAAATGCGGCCGCCGTGGGAAGCGGTACGGATGAGTTGTCGTTGTACCGGTTTAAGGTATTTTTCGAGCGGGTCGTGGAGTTCGTTAACGCCCAGTACCCCTGTGATGGCTACGGGCACAGACTCCTTTTTGTTGAGGGGCAGGGTGTTACCTCGATTCATGACGAGGGTTATCGAACGGCGCTCTATTTCGTAGGCGGCGTTGGCGTTCTTCTTCTTTCCGATTTTCTGAGCATCGGCATACCGGGGCATCGGCCGACCTACTAAACCTGCCTCATCTTTCATTCTGAGCACGCGCATCACGGCGGAATCGACGATGTCTTGACTCAGGCGACCGTCAACAATCGCTTGGTGCAGTTCATCGACTGTCTTCATAATCCGTTGACCGGCTTCGTTCCAATACAGCATGTCCGCACCGGATTGCAGTGCTTGAATGACGGCGTCCGTGATGCGCTGGCCAACGACGATGTCGTTGGAATCGAAGGGTCCGGCTAGGACGACGCCTTTGAACCCGAGTTGTTCGCGTAGCAGGTCGCGCATTACGTATTCGGATACACACGCGGGTTGCGGTTGTTGACCCGGCGGGTTGATAAGCGTCGTTCCGACGTGGATCATTGGCACGTTGTGCTTAATCGCCTCGGCGTATGGCAACATGTCGCGTTCAGCGAGTTGATTTAACGGGGTGAGCAATACAGGCGGCTTGCCGCGCAATCGATTCATCCCCCCCCCAGGAAATCCAGTCGGTACGCACACGATTCCGCGTGCTTCCATCTGGGACATCAACGCGATGCCTGTCTCTGCGACGAACCTGGGATCGCTGCCCAGGCAGTGGATGGAACCCTTCGCTTCGGCCAGCGTTGGTGCGAGTTCAAGTGAAGGCCCAAGGTGCAAATTGAACCCGAGGGCGGAGAGATGGCTCGTGATGTATTGCGCCATGCGCGAGGAGACTTCGGGATCCGCAGCGGCGGCTATCGACATTAGGGAGGGCGTTGGTACGAAGAATTCTTTCTTCGCACTTCTCGGTCGCGGCAGCTCGTATAGATTTGTGCCGATGAGCATCGGGATGCCCTTGGCGATCTCCGCTGGACTGCGGCGTAGCGATGCGATGTATTCCGCTGTCCAGCCAGGATTGTTGACCGATGGCAACACGACGGCGCCTGGGACATAGCGGGACATCAATGACATATCGGACGAGTCGGGCCGGTTACTGCCCTGCAAGGTCACCATCATCAATTGGGCAATTCGTTCGCGAATTTCGAGCGATTGCAATACGGCGGTTAAGTCATCGAGAGACGACTTGTCGACTTCGGGATTGTCTTTGTGTTCAACAGCCCGGGCATCGGTATTTCCGACCGCTTTTCGAAGGCCATCTTGAGCATTTGCCACGGACATGCAACACGCAATCAACGAAATTGCCGCCAGGATAGTGAGCCATCGATACTGCTTCACGCGATACTCCGATCCGCCGAGAACTCGGCGCTTATAGTCCTTCTTCAATCTGCCGGCGCTCCAGCGCAAGAATTCGGTCTCTATATTCGGCTGCTCGTTCAAATTCCATTTTGTCTGAAGCCGATTTCATCTTCTTACGCAAATCACGCAATGTCTTCCCCAGATTGAACGTTGGCATGTATTCGTCTTGTTCTTCGGCAACCTTGGCCACCGTCACATAGTCGCGCTCATGAATGCTATCGAGGGCATCTTCGATCCCCTTCTTAATCGAACGCGGTGTAATTCCATTTTCCGCATTATACTGTAGCTGCTTTTCGCGGCGGCGACTCATTTCATCTAATGCACGCTGCATGGAACCGGTAACTCGGTCGGCGTACATAATGACCCGGCCATTTATATTTCGCGCGGCCCGCCCGCATGTTTGGATGAGGCTAGTCTGAGAGCGGAGGTATCCTTCTTTGTCGGCGTCCAAAATGGCGACGAGGGCGACTTCGGGTAAATCGAGTCCTTCGCGCAGCAGGTTTATGCCCACGAGCACGTCGAATTCACCCAATCGTAGCCCGCGAATGATTTGAATACGTTCCAATGTATCTACGTCCGAGTGCATATACCGGGCGCGGACGTTTAGATCTCCGAGATAGTCGGTCAAGTCCTCCGCCATCCGCTTGGTGAGTGATGTGACGAGTATACGTTCGTTTCCTTCCACGACGCCGCGGATTTGTTCGAGTAGATCATCGACCTGCGACGCCGCTGGCCGTATTTCCACTTCGGGGTCGATCAGACCGGTGGGACGTACGACCTGTTCCGCGATCACGCCGTCGCTCTGTTTGAGTTCGTAGTCACTTGGTGTCGCGCTCACGTAAATACGTGGCAATTCGCGCTTTTCGAATTCTTCGAACTTCAATGGCCGGTTATCTTTTGCGCATGGCAACCGAAACCCGTATTCGACGAGTTTCTCTTTCCGTGCGCGGTCGCCCCTATACATCGCGCCGATCTGGGGCACAGTGATGTGGCTCTCGTCGATTATGATTAGTGCGTCATCGGGGAAATAGTCTAGGAGCGTGAACGGCGGATCGCCGGGCATTCGCCCATCCAGGTGTCTGGAGTAATTTTCGATTCCGGAACAGAACCCAATTTCCCTTAGCATTTCGAGGTCGAAACGCGTTCGCTGATCCAACCGCTGCATTTCGAGGATGCGGTTTTCCGCTTCGAGTTCTTTGGTTCGTTCTTGGAGTTCGAATTTGATGCCTTCAATCGCACGATTCAGCGTTTCTTTTGTTGTTGCGTAGTGCGATCCAGGAAAGATGCTAATCCGGCGAATGCGTCTATTGACGGCACCTCGGAGCGGGTCGATTTCATAAAGGCCGTCAATTTCGTCACCAAACATCTCAACACGAACGGCGATTTCCGCCTCGTAAGCGGGAAAAACGTCGAGGGTGTCACCGCGTACGCGAAACGTACCGCGATGAAAGTCCACATCATTTCGCTCGTAGTGCATCGCGACGAGCCCAGCGATTAGATCTTCGCGAGAGTAGGATTCTCCGGTCGCAAGATCGACACGCAATTCGGTGTAGGTTTCCGGCGAGCCGATGCCGTAGATGCAGGAGACGCTGGCGACGATAATCGTGTCACGACGGGTCAGTACTGATCTTGTTGCCGAATGGCGCATCTTGTCAATCTCGTCGTTCACCGTCGATTCTTTTTCGATGAATGTATCCGTTGTCGGAACGTAGGCTTCCGGCTGATAATAGTCGTAGTAGCTAACAAAGTATTCCACGGCGTTATTTGGGAATAGGGCCTTGAATTCGTTGTAGAGCTGGGCGGCGAGAATCTTGTTGGGCGCGACGACTAATGCAGGCCGATTTAGCTCGGCAATGACGTTGGCCACGGTAAAGGTCTTGCCCGACCCCGTGACGCCTAGTAGTACTTGATGATCGAGGCCATCTCGCAGGCCGTTGCATAAGTCCTTGATGGCAGCGGGTTGATCCCCCTCGGGCGCAAATGGACTGACCAATTCGAATTGTTCCATGAGCGATCCTATTCCTCGTCCCGGGTGTGCGCCGGCTCTAACGGCTTCACGGATCGAACGCCGGAGACGGTCCGAAGCGTTGCTGCAACGCGATCAAGAACTGATTCATCCAGGGTTTCAAATTGAAATTCGAACACGCTACGCCCATCGCTGTCGGTATCGAAATTCGCCTGAACGATGTTGATGTTCATGGGACGGATAGCGGTCGTGACGTCGGCCAGCACATTGGGTCGTTGTCCCAGAATAACGCGAAGTCCAACTACCGTTCCGCGGTCGCCTTCCCAATGCGCGACCAACAGTCGTTCCGGATCGCGCTGCAGCGCCGAAAAGTTTCGGCACTCCGCGCGGTGTACGGTTACACTTGATCCGCGAGTCCGGTATCCGATGATGGGCTGTCCGGGCGCAGGCTTACAACACTTGGCG
>JAJDAB010000590.1 GCA_029262095.1 Candidatus Hydrogenedentota bacterium | reverse complement strand
GCCAGCTAATTCGGTTAGATCGTAACCGCTTGCCATACTAAGTGTTACACGTTCGCGAATCGAAAGGAAATTCTCAGCGCTGAATTCGATTAGCATAATTTGATTCCTTTTGGCATCAAGTGCGGTAATTCGCGGAATAAGTTCGCGTTGACCATATTAATCTCAAATTAGATCCAATTACGCTACATCATTTATTGCATAACGTCAAGCTCTTGTCAAATTCGTATTGCCTGGCTAGTCGGTGCTAACTCGTTTAACGATAACGACTTCCCGTTCTTTCATGCCGAGCCAAGAGAAATAGGGGACGGCTTCGAGGTACTCGAATCCGTCTCGCGGGAGGAAGGTGATGGCGTATTGGGGATTGAGGGTCCACCAGCCGTAGTTCCCGAATTCCAGGAAGTCAGTGGTTTCGTTTACGTCCATGAACGCATCGCTGGTGAACGTGCCGTTGAATTCGTAGCCGCCTTCGATTTGTTCGTTAGTGGCCCCGTATTCGGTGCGGAGGATTTCGATGGCTTCCCAGCGTGCGTGGTTCCATGCGAAGTAGTCTTGGAGTGTCACGAGTGAGAATGCGAGGCAGATCATACACGTGGCCATCGCGACTGTAATGGTGCGATTTGCATTGATACGCGATAGGAGAACCGCGGAGAGGATAGCGAGCGGTACGAGGGACGGGAGGAGGTAGCGATCGAATAGTACCGTTACCCATGGGTTTTGGAGTGCGAGGACGTGTGCAGCCGCAGCGCCGATGAGGAACAAGTGTTGGGCTTGACGAATATGTTGAACCTTTCGCTTCCCTTGGTTTGGTCGCGCGATTGCCGGTCGAATCAATCGCGTGGTTAGTTCGATTGTCAGGATTGTTGCGGAGAACATCGCGATTATGGTGAGTGGCCACCAAAATATTGCGCCGAGTTGGACGGGGTTCCACATCGGGTATAGATGAGTCGTGTCGTGGAGGGTCAACGGGCCGACGCCGAAATCGCGAATGATATTCGTAAGGAGTGGCATCGGCATTGGTCGCGGCATCAACAAGAAACCGCAGCCGAACATCAACAGCCACACTAGTATCATCCCTGCCCAATAGGTGCGCATCCAGGACCAGGCGTTTCGCCGTGCTAACAGCGTCATGCCATACGCGATGGCGAACGGCAGTAGAAACAGGCCAAAATAGATGCAGGAAGCGAAGACGTACCGCCCTATCTGTAGGACGATGATGGAGACGGGTGCGTTTTGCCATGCGTTGGGCCAGGTGTAGATGTCGCCGCCGATGCTCTGTGCCCATTCGTATAGTGCGACGCCAATTACGAGTGGAATAATATACGCTGCGATCTGGGCGGGCGATGGAATGATCCTGCGCCGGACAAAGACCATCGCCCATGCGATGAAGAATACGGCGGGATGAAGAATTCCCATTTGACGAACCAGCAATGCGAGCGCGCTAAACGAACTGCCTATAGCGATGTCGCGCGCGTGTCCCGTTCGAAACGCCCGCACATACCCCCAGGTTGCGCCAGCGATCATCGCAAGGAACATCATGTCGGTCATGAAGGTGTAGGAGAGATTGATGACGATTGGGTTGACGAGGACGACAAGTCCGGCCAACAACGCGGGTCGCCGGGTAGCGCCCGCTTCGCGCGCCGTGCGTGACGCGAACCACACCGTAAGGAACGTGAACACCAACGTCGATACCCGCAGCGCGGTGTAGCTAAAACCGAAGATGGCGATGACTGCCGCGCCCCAGAACGCGTGCAGCGTCGCGTTCGCCGCCACGAATGGATGCGCCACGTAAGCCCCTGCGTCGAGTGTGTTCTGCCCCATCATCGCGTAAAGCCAATCATCATTTAGGGGGAAGTCGGCCACGGGGCTGACAATGAGGACACTCAGGGCGATGATCCCGCAATAGATCGTCGCGGGATTGCGGGCAATTTGCCGTATCGTGACCCCCATAGGGCGAATGGTCTCCGGACTGCGGGACTCGAATCCGCAGCGTTGCGGTGGATTATCACGGCGCGGCGCAAGAAGGGCAAACCGAGTCTCAAGCCGCTATAATGTCGGTCCGCTATGAATCGACGCCTCCGCATTCTCATTGCACGCCGTATTTTTGTTCTGGCCCCGATTGTGATCGGAGCAATACTGCTTGCCGGATGTTCGGGAAGCACGGGGAAGACTCACGTTGAACTCGCCACGGAGAACGGAGTTCTGCTCTTCGGCAACGACGCCGAACCGGAAGACCTCGATCCGCATGTCGTCTCGGGCTTCACCGAGCAGAAAATTCTGGGCTCGCTCTTCGAGGGGTTGGTGACGCTTGCGCCCGATGGCGTTACAATCGAACCCGGCGTAGCGGAATCATGGGAACAATCTGAAGACGGCCTCCAATACACGTTTCACCTTCGCGACGACGCCAAATGGTCCGATGGTAACCCTGTCACCGCGAGTGATTTCGCATACGCTTGGCAGCGCATTCTCACGCCCGCGTTTGGATCGCAATACGCAAACATGTTGCATTGCATCAAGAATGCGAAGGCGTTTAACACTGGCGCTCTGAATGCTTTTAGCGAAGTCGGCGTTCGCGCAGGCGATGACCGTACGTTGGAAGTATCGCTCGAGTATCCCACGCCATATTTCTTGTCCATGCAAATTCATTACTCATGGTTTCCGGTGCATAAACCAACGATTGAAGCGCATGGGCGGATGGATGAGCGCGGTACCCGATGGACCCGTGTGGAAAACTTTGTGGGTAATGGGCCGTTCACGTTGACGGATTGGGAGCCGGGCAGCATTTTGCGCGTTGCGAAGAATCCGGACTATTGGGATGCTGCGAACGTAGCGCTCAATGGCATCGAGTTCTATCCGCTCGACAATCGACAGATGGAAGAGCGGATGTTTCGTGCGGGTGATTTACACATGACCAGCGATGTGCCGCTGAACAAACTGCCGACTTATCAGCGCGAGTCGCCAGAATTGCTAAAGGTTCATCCCATTTATGCTGCTTATTTCTACCGGTTCAACGTAACCGAGCCGCCGCTGGACGATGCGCGTGTTCGCCGGGCCCTATCGCTTGCCGTGGATCGCGAAGCACTCATTAGACATGTGCTGAAGATAGACCATCAGTCGGCGCACTCGTTTTGCCCGAGCGATCCCGATGGCTATCAGCCGGACACCGAACAACCTTATGACATCGTCGAGGCCAAGCGCTTGTTGGCGGAGGCGGGCTACGCCGATGGGGCCGAGGTGCCGGTCATCGAATTACTGTACAACACGAGCGAGAACCACAAACTCATCGCCGAAACGATTCAGCAAATGTGGAACAAATCACTTGGTGTACGCGTTGAATTGGTGAATCAGGATTGGAAGGTATACATGTCCTCTCTGCGAACGCTCGATTACAACATCGGCCGGTCGTCATGGTATGCCGACTTCCTTGACCCGATCAGCTTTCTTGAATGCTTTGAAAGCGACAGCGGCAATAACCGCACCGGTTGGGCGAACGCGGAGTTTGACGCGGCGATTCGGCGTGCGCGCATCGCGGTGGATGATGCGAGCCGTCATAAACTGTATGGCGAAGCGGAGCGGATGCTCATCGCCGAACAACCAATATTACCGTTGTTTCATTACGTCCGCAGCATTTTGCTACATCCGGATGTGAAGGGCTGGCAGCCGAACTTGCTGGCGCATGTGCCGTACAAACATCTGCGGCTTGAAAGCAGCACGCATCAATGAAACCGTCTATAATCCCGCAGCAATCGTTTGAAAGGACACCCTGAATGGTTCGTGTACTTGCAGTGACTTTGTTCTTGATGGCTGTGGTTGGATGCTCTGGAGGCGGCAGCGACGGTGCGCTCGATCCCAACTCTCCCGCCGCGCAAGGTGTCCGCGACGGCGTGTTCCACATGAATAACGCCAGCGAGCCCGAGAATCTTGACCCCCACACCGTCACGGGCGTACCCGAACATTTCATCCTCTCCGCGCTGTTCGAGGGGCTGGTAAACCTTGCTGCGGACGGCATCACCATCGTTCCCGCAGCCGCTGCATCTTGGGAAGTCTCGGAAGACAGCCTGACGTACACCTTCAAGCTGCGCGAGGACGGAAAATGGTCGGATGGTTCGCCGGTGACCACCGCCGATTTCCTCTACGCCTGGGAGCGGATATTGACTCCGGCACTCGGCAGTGACTACTCAAGTATGCTGTACCCGATGAAGAATGCACGTGCATTTCACGAGGGTGAAATTGCCGATTTCTCCCTCGTGGGCGCGAAAGCGATCGACGACCGAACGGTCGCCGTTACCCTCGAGTATCCAGCTCCGTACTTTCTGTCCATGCATTCGCACTACACTTGGTATCCCGTACAGAAAAAAGCGATCGAGGCACACGGCGGAATGACGGAGCGTGGAACAAAGTGGACGCAACCCGGCAACCTCGTTAGCAACGGTCCATTCGTGCTAACGGATTGGGAGCCGGACAAGATCATCATCGCCAAACAAAACCCGCATTACTGGGATAACGTAATTCTCAACGCAATTCACTTTCACCCTGTCGATGACATGTTGACGGAAGAACGAAACTTTCGCAGCGGCGAACTTCATATGACATACGAAATGCCGCTGAGTAAGGTGCGTTCCTATCAAAAGAATAATCCCGAAGTTCTGAAAATATTTCCGTACTACGGAACGTACTACTACATGTTGAATGTGACGAAGAAACCGCTGGACAACGTTCGCGTCCGCCGCGCGTTATCACTCGCCTTAGATCGAGAGCGGTTGTGCAATTTTGTCGTGATTTCCGGCGAGAAGCCCGCACATGCTTTTTCGCCGCCGGACCCGAACGGTTTCGTTTCCGCGACGCGGTATGAATTCGATCCCGAAGCCGCTCGTAAATTGCTCGCTGAGGCGGGATATCCAGACGGAAAAGGCCTTCCGCCGGTCGAATTGCTGTACAACACGCAAGAGAACCACAAGTTAATCGCGGAGACCATTCAACAGATGTGGAACGAAACACTTAACATACAAGTGGAGTTGGTGAACCAGGACTGGAAAGTATATTTGTCGACGCGGCGTACGCTTGACTACAACATCGCGCGCGCAGGTTGGATTGGTGATTACATCGAACCCATCAATTTCTTGGAGTGCATGGAAACGGGCAACGGCAATAACAATACCGGCTGGTCGAACGCGGAATACGATGCGCTCCTTGCCAAGGCGTTACGTGCTCGCACGAATGAAGAACGCTACGCCTTCTACCAGGAGGCCGAAGACATACTGCATGAAGAAATGCCCATCATTCCGATTTATCAATATGTGCGCAAGATGCTCGTGCGTCCTGAAGTGAAAGGTTGGATTCCGAACTTGCGCGATCACCGGTTCTATCAGGGCATGTCACTCGAAGCGGCGAATTAGACTTCGGTTTTCGATCCCATGCTTAAGTACATCGTTCGCCGGTTATTCGAGTTCATTCCCGTAGTCTTTTTGATCGTTACAATTACGTTCTTCATGGTGCGGATGGCGCCGGGCGGTCCGTTTGATGCCGAACGTGCTGTGTCGCCGGAAGTGAAGCTCGCCCTTGAGAAGGCCTACAACCTCGATGGTTCCCTCGGCGAACAGTACCTAAACTTCCTAAAAGGCCTCGTTCGCGGCGATCTGGGGCCTTCGTTCAAGAAGCCTAGCCGCACCGTGACCGAATGGATTCTGTATCGGTTCCCGACATCCCTCGAGCTCGGTTTCTATGCGATCCTTGTGGCGGCGGGTATTGGATTGTTTGCCGGGATTTTTGCGTCGCTCAAACCAAATTCCTGGCGCGACTACGCTCCGATGTCGATCGCGATGATCGGTATATGCATTCCTAATTTTGTATTGGGGCCACTATTGGTTCTGGTGTTTGCACTGTGGCTGGGCTGGCTTCCGGTGTCTGGGTGGGATGAACCCGCAGACAAGATTTTGCCCGCAATTACACTCGGTGCAACCTATGCCGCGTACATCGCGCGACTTAGTCGCGGTGGCATGCTCGAAGTGCTATCACAAGATTTTATCCGTACTGCACGGGCGAAAGGTCTATCCGAATGGCGTGTGGTTGTGCGTCATGGATTACGCGGCGGCCTGCAACCCGTC
>JAJDAB010000589.1 GCA_029262095.1 Candidatus Hydrogenedentota bacterium | reverse complement strand
CCCGTAACGGTGTGATTTCTCGGCTGCGCTCGCAGTGACGATCTGGCGAAAGCGACTATGCGTGTCGCGAGCGGAGTTCGCTTATGATTTCTCTTTGCTACTTTCCCTTTTTCCAAAGAGAAAGTAAGGACACGTCGCAGTCTATTTCGCCACCGACGTTTCCGCGGCCTCATACACCGTATCCCCATCGCAGATTGTTCGTTGCACTAGGCCGTGTAGCGTGTCGCCGGTGAATGGCGTGTTGCGGGAGAGTGACGCGAACTCATTGGGGTCGACGACCCATTCAACTTTCGGGTCGATAATGGTGATGTCGGCGGGGCCACCTTCGTAGAGGCGTCCCGCGGGCAGGTCGAGGATTTTTGCGCCCGCGATGGTCATGAGTTCGATGAGCCGTTCGAGCGAGATGATGCCGGGTTCGACGAGGTGCGTGATACCGAGCGCGAGTGATGTTTCGAGGCCCAGGATGCCGAAGGGCGCAAGTTCAAACTCGACTTCTTTTTCCGTTGGCGTGTGCGGCGCGTGGTCCGTGGCGATGCAATCGACCGTGCCATCGGCAATGGCCGCTTTGATCGCTTCAACGTCGTTCGGTTCGCGCAACGGCGGATTCATCTTCGCGTTGGTGCCACGCCTCTCGACGGCGGTGTCGTCCAGCGTCCAATAGTGCGGCGCGGTTTCACAGGTCACCCGCACGCCGCGTGCTTTGGCCACGCGCACGATGTCCATGCCCGCCGCCGACGTTACATGTTGAATATGAATACGCGCGCCCGCGAGTTCGGCGAGTCGGCAGTTGCGCTCGATCATAATTTCTTCCATCGCTTTGGGGCAGCCAGGAATACCCAGGCGGGTCGAGGTGTAGCCCTCGTTCATCGCGCCGCCTTCCATCAGCGTGTTGTCTTCGCAATGCGCGAGGTAATTGAGTGAGCACATGTCGGCGTATTCGAGCACGCGCCGCATGACCCACGACGACGGAATGTCTTTGCCGTCATCGGTCACGGCCACGGCGCCCACGTCGCGCAGTTCGCTCATCTCCGTCATTTCGAGGCCTTCCATGCCCTTCGTGGCACAAGCCGACGGCCAAATCCGAATGACGCAATCTTTTTCCCGTGCTCGTCGGTTGACAAACTCGACCATGCCCGCGTTATCGATCGTGGGCTTAGTGTTGGCCATTGTCACGACAGATGTGAACCCACCACGCGCCGCCGCACGGGAACCGCTCGCAATCGTTTCCTTGGATTCAAAGCCCGGTTCACGAAAGTGAACATGAATATCGACTAGGCCGGGACACACGATTTGGCCCTTAGCGTCGATCACCTCGTCGCCCTGAAGCCCAGTTCTAATTTCGCTGATCTTGCCATCTTCGAACGCGACGTCCTTCGGCTCCGACACGCCACTTGATGGTTCGATGAAGTGCCCGTTCACGATTGCGGTGCGCATGGTTTCTATCCTATGTCAGCGCTTTTTGACGCCACGTTATTCCAAATTCGCTCGATTTATCTAGCATTGAACGCTCTCGACGTTCTTAGGAGGCGCCCATTTTTTGGAGTGCGCAAGCTTGCTTGCGCTTTGCCCTAAGCGATGCTCGCTTCGCGATTTTCATGATCGAGGCTTGCCTCGCTTTCATGAGACATTGCACTTGTATCCACGAAGCAAGCTTCGTGCAGGAAAGCGGCGGCAAGCCGCCGCACTCCAAACAATGATAAAGCCTACTCCTAAAGGTATCGTAGGCATTGCACTACGATTTATTCAGTAGCAGATGCATGACCGCCATGCGGATGGCCACGCCGTTCGAGACTTGTTCGAGCACGGCGCTTTGCGGCCCGTCTGCCAGTTCCGTTGCCAGTTCGATGTCCCGATTGATGGGTCCAGGATGCATGATGAGGACATTCGGCGGCGCGTCTTCGAGTGCTTCTTTATCGACGCGATAGAGCCGGATGTATTCGCGCAAGCTGGGGAACAGGCACTTCTGTTGCCGTTCCAATTGAATGCGCAGCGCGTACACCACGTCGGCATCGCGAATCGCTTCGCGCAAATCCGTCGTCACGTTTATGCCCATTCGCTCGCCCTCCACGGGCAACAACGTCCGCGGCCCGCAGATGGTCACATGAGCGCCGAGTTTCGTAAGACAATAGATGTTACTGCGTGCGACGCGGCTGTGCGCGATGTCGCCGATAATGGCAACGCGTACGCCATCGAGCCCGGCTTCGGGATCATCCTTCCGCCTACGAATGTGTCCACGAATCGTGAAGGCATCCAGCAACGCTTGCGTCGGGTGTTCGTGATACCCGTCGCCGGCATTGATGACACTCGACGCATGGTGTTCGGCCAGCATCCGCGCGGCACCGGCGTAGGAATGGCGCAGAACCACGATGTCGCTGTGCATCGCCTCGATGTTTGCGAGGGTATCGTGCAGGCTTTCGCCTTTCTTCGCGCTGGACACCGAGGCATTCATCGTGAGCGTATCCGCAGTCAGCCGCTTGGCCGCGAGTTCAAACGAAGTCCGCGTACGGGTGCTGGCCTCGAAGAACCAGTTGACCACGAGCCGACCTTGGAGTAACGGCACCTTCTTAATGCCGCTCTGCCGTTCGGAGACCGCAACAAATTGCGGCGCAGTATCAAGGACAAGTTCCACTTCTTCCCGTGTGAGTTCCTCAATACCTATGAGATCTTTACGCGTCCAGGCGGCTTTTTCAACGGCTGTGTCTTTGACCGCCATCAGACCGCATCCACCGGGTCTGGACTTCTCCGCTCAAGCAATACCGCGTCCTCGCCATCGATTTCCATCAGACGCACGCGAACGTGGTCATGGGGGTCGGTCGGAATCTTTCGTCCCAAGAAGTCCGCCTGAATCGGCAGTTCGCGCTGACCCCGGTCCACGAGACACGCGAGCTGAATTCGTTTGGGGCGTCCATAGTCAACGATTTCATCGAGCGCAGCCCGTGCAGTGCGGCCGGTCGAGAGCACATCGTCGACTAATAACACCGTAGCGCCGTCCACGTCAAAATCGAAATGCGTCACCTGTTCCGCGCGTACCGCCGACTTAGCGCTGCGCAGGTCGTCGCGATAGAGCGTCGTGGCCAGCGCTCCCACACGTGGGGCATGGCCCGCTATCGCGCCGATACGCGCAGCCAGACGGTCGGCGAGCGGTTTGCCCCGCGATAGAATCCCTAGCATCACCAACGACGCGATGTCGTCGGTGGACGCTGCGATTTCGCGCGCGAGCATATCGACTACATCCGCCATGGTATCCGCATTCATAACGACGGTGGCGTCTTCGTAGCCGTGGTGTGTGTTACTCATCACTGTCACTCCGGCATAAAAAAGGCCTTCCCGCAATGCCGGGAAGGCCTGAACTGTTCAGCCGTATTGATCGCTCATCAATCATGTTAGCCAAGTTTAGCATTTGCTCCAGCATCGATCAAACCGCTCTCGGTTGGACACAAAAAACGCGGGCGATTGGTGCGAATCGCCCGCGTTCTGTACATTCGTGGTTACGCGCTATTTCTTCGGTGTAATAGCGTCTTTCGCGGCCTTGGCGATACGGAACTTCAGAACCTTTTTGGCCGGAATCTGAATTTCTTCGCCGGTTGCCGGGTTACGGCCTTTCCGTGCTTTGCGATTCACCAGCACGAGTTTGCCCAAGCCGGGTACCGTGAAGCCAAGCTTGGCTTCTTTGTACGCCAATTGTGCCAAGTCTTCGAGAAAATCTCCGACTTGTTTCTTCGACAGCCCTGAATTTTCTGCAAGGGCCGCCACAATTTGCGCCTTCGTCATTGCTTTTTTCGGTGGCATGCCTAACTCTCCCTCCGAGATAACTTCCCTCAGTAACCTTATTTCACCAAGGAGGCCCACGCAACAGGCCCGGTCCCCCCAAAAATCCTAGCGAATGGTTGTACTGCGAGATCAACTAGCCATTTCTTACAGCTTGTCCGCACGTTTGTCAAGCCTGATAGACGGGGCCGAAACGAAATTTGAGCTTGAAAATGCCTGAATCTACAGGTCGATCAACGGCTTCGTGCTCGCGCGATGCTGGCCACAGTTTCATAACCCGTACACACGGTATACTTTACAAACCTTGCGGAAACACTCAAGCTCCGCAGAGGCACAAGATTGGAGCGGTGTAAACAATTATGGTGCTTGCAGCATTTGGCGATATTCATGGCAACTGGCCAGCACTCAAGGCCGCGCTGGCCGCGATTGATGACGCGGGCATTCGCACCATCGTTTGCACGGGCGATACGGTCGCCGGCTACCCGTTTCCGAATGAAGTTCTCGATTGCTTGGACCAACGAAACATCTCG
Organism: Candidatus Hydrogenedentota bacterium; assembly: GCA_029262095.1. GTDB lineage: Bacteria > Hydrogenedentota > Hydrogenedentia > Hydrogenedentales > SLHB01 > JAJDAB01. Next base: position 17,740 of record JAJDAB010000589.1, on the reverse strand, counting down.
ACGGTGCAAGGATCGCGCGACAAATTAACCGCGTCGTTGATACGATCCGGTGGTCAATCGATTAAACGGTCGAGCAAAGACGCCGCAACCGCCATGCGCTGGACGTATGATCACTTGTCGAGCGCGAATGTGGAGTATTTGCGGGCGCTGCCACGCGCGCAACGCGTTACCGTGGATGGGGTCGACGTGTACGTTTGTCACGGCGCGCCCGACGCCGTGAACCGATTTATCGGTAAAGACACAACTCCCGATCAATTCAACCGATATCGAGAATCTGCGCGTGCGGACATCGTCATCGGCGGGAATACGCACGAACCGTTTCATCGGCAAGTTCAAGACACGTTGTTTGTAAACCCCGGAAGCTTAGGCTGTGATGATCGCGGCGCGGTTTACGCCATCGTTAGCACAGAAGTAGAACCGTGGACGGTTGAGTTCTGCTACGCGGAGTATGACCGCGAAGCGGCGGAAGATGCCGTGCGTAGCGCCGGATTACCACCGGTCGAGCGATCCACGGTTTAGCAATGACTCGTCGCAGACCGAACTAACATCCCCCTTAGTCCCCCTTCGAAGGGGGATGTTAGAACGACGCAATTAGATAAAAGCAAAAGAACTACTCAGAAGAAACTGTACATACGAACCCCAATCTAGAAAATGAAACCATTGGAGGCTGCCCCGTGACTCGATTGTGCGTATCGATTATGACGTTGGTAACGCTGGCTAGTACTGCGTTCGCCGAGTCGAAACCACTACCATCCATCGCGGATGAAACAGAGTCCATGCAATCGTTCAGGGGCCTGTTCCCCATGTATTGGGACGAGCGTACCGGCCATTTGTTTCTCGAAGTTGAGCGATGGGAAGAAGAGTTTCTCTACGTCAATTCGCTCACCGCCGGGCTGGGCTCGAACGATATCGGCCTCGACCGCAATCAACTGGGTTCAACCCGGGTCGTGCATTTCGAACGTGTCGGGCCCAAAGTCCTCCTCGTTGAATCCAACTACCGCTATCGCGCTGTTACCGAAAATGCAGCGGAACGGCGTGCAGTGAAAGAAGCATTTGCAGCGTCGGTGGTCTGGGGCTTCGAGGCGCAGGCGAATGACGACGAACGTGTCCTCATCGACGTGACCGATTTCGTGCTGCGCGACGCGCACGGCGTCGCGAATCGCATGAAGGCAGCGAAGCAAGGCGACTTTAAGTTGGACGACTCGCGATCCGCCGTGTTTCGCGATCGGACCAAGAACTTCGAACGCAACACGGAAATGGAATCCATTCTGACGTTTACGGGCAAGCCGGAACGCGGCTCGTATGTGAATGATGTTGCGGTCGATCCGAACTCCGTAACACTGCGGCAGCACCATTCGTTCGTGACGTTGCCGAACGATGGTTACGAGCCGCGCGAATTCGATCCGCGAGCGGGCGCGTTCGCCATCGAATACGCCGATTACGCGACCTCCATCGAAACGCCGCTCATGAAACGGTTCATTGTGCGGCATCGGTTGGAAAAGCGAGATCCTTCCGCCACGGTGAGCGACCCGGTTGAGCCGATTATCTACTACCTCGACCCGGGTACACCGGAACCTGTGCGATCCGCATTACTAGAAGGCGCACGCTGGTGGAACCAAGCATTCGAAGCCGCGGGTTACCGAGACGCGTTTCGCGTTGCAATGCTACCCGATGATGCGGACCCGATGGACGTGCGATACAACGTGATCAATTGGGTTCATCGTGCGACGCGCGGCTGGTCCTACGGAAGCAGCGTAGTCGATCCGCGGACGGGCGAGATCATCAAAGGCCATGTCACGCTGGGCTCACTGCGCGTGCGCCAGGACTATCTAATCGCACAGGGACTCGTCCCCTCGTTTGGAGACGGTGGTGAAGAGACCAATGCCCTGCTCGAGTTTTCCCTCGCTCGGCTCCGCCAGTTGTCCGCACACGAAGTCGGCCACACGCTCGGATTCGCCCATAACTTCGCGTCAAGCGCAAACAATCGCGCGAGCGTCATGGATTATCCACATCCGCTCATCAACATTACGGACGATGGATCACTGGACTTATCAAACGCGTACGACGAGGGCATAGGTGACTGGGACAAGGTCACGGTCGCCTATGCGTATCAAGATTTCGCGGATGGCACAGTTGAAGCCGACGCACTCCGCCGCATCATTTTCGATGCACACGCGCGCGGATTTCAGTTCATCTCAGACCGTGACGCGCGCGCCATCGGCGGTGCGCACCCGGACGCGCACCTATGGGACAACGGGCGTGACGCTGTTGCCGAACTGCGCCGGGTCATGGATGTGCGCAGAATCGCATTGGAGAGATTTTCTGCCAAGAACATTCCCGATGGCACGGCGATGAGCGCGTTGGAAGACGTCCTGGTACCCATCTATCTCTTCCACCGCTATCAAACCGAAGCAGCGGCAAAAGTCTTGGGCGGTCTCCGCTATACCTATGCGGTCAAAGGCGACGGTCAAACACCGACAGCACTGTTGAGCGGCGACATGCAGCGCGAAGCGCTTGACGCGTTGCTCAGGACGATCTCCGCAGAAGCACTTACGCTTGACGAACGCATCCTCGCGCTCATTCCTCCCACCGCATATGAATACCCACGTCATCGCGAACTGTTCGACGGGCGAACTTCAGTCACCCTCGACCCCATCGCGATTGCGGAAACCGCCACGGAGATGACGGCAGCCTTGTTGTTCCACCCCGCTCGGCTTGCGCGACTGGTCGAACACAATGCGCGCGACGGCCGTCAACCAAGCATTGGAGAAGTCTTCAATGCGGTCCGAAACGCAACATGGTTCGGCCCAAAGCCGGAAGGCTTGAAAGGGGAAGTGCAACGCGCAATCAACGATAACGTTCTTGAACACGTATTGAGTGCGGCGGCGAATCAAGAAAATGCTTGGCAAGTTCGAGCGTATTTAGAAGGCGCTCTCAGGCAGATGGCTGACGAATTGGAAACGCCAGGAAACGTGGATTCCTGGGATGTCCACCATAGTTTCACGACGATCCGGATTCGGCGGTACTTCGCCAAGCCTGACGAGTTTAGCCCGCCGGCCTCACAGAAGGTTCCGCCCGGTTCGCCGATAGGTGACATCTTCAACAACGGCCACTGGGCGTGCGAGCAGTAAACCTCAGAGCGAGTAGAGATACCGAATATAGGTCTCGATACCACGGTAGAAATTGGGGATGTACTGCTTTTCATTTGGACCGTGAATACCGTCGGTGGGTAGGGCGAATCCGAGCATGACCGTATCCACACCGAGTTCTTGTTGCAATAGGCTAACGACAGGAATGCTGCCTCCCTCGCGCTTAAAAACAGGCTCGACGCCCCAAACCGTCTTCAGTGCTTCAATCGCTTTACGGACCGGCTCGGAGTCTCGGTCGGTGATAGCGGGGTCACCGTGGGCCAACTCGCGAATTTCCCAGGTGACGGTGTCGGGCGCATTGGCTTGCAGATACGCTTCCAGGCATGCGCGGATGTCATCGCCGCGCTGATCGGGGACGAGACGCATGGAGATTTTCGCCATCGCCTTCGATGGCAACACGGTCTTGGACCCATCTCCGGTAAACCCGCCGATAATGCCATTGACGTCCAATGCCGGCCGAGCGCCGGTACGTTCGATGGTTGTATAACCGGCTTCGCCCCATAGCGCGGGCGAACCGGTCATCGCAAGGTGATCGGAATCCGGGTGCGGGAGTTTTGCAAGGTCCACGCGTTCATCCTCGGAAAGTGTTTTCACCCGATCGTAAAATCCAGGAAGGGTTACGTGTCCTTGGGCATCGTGCATCCCCGCGATGAGTCGGCAGAGTTCGTTCAGCGGGTTGCGGATCGATCCGCCGAAGAATCCGGAGTGTAGATCGTGATCCGGGCCCCGCACTTCGAGTTCGAAATAGGCGAGTCCGCGCAATCCACAAACGATGCCGGGGAGTTCCGGGCCTTGAATACCCGAGTCGCAGTTGAGCACAAAATCGCACTGCAGTAGTTCTTTGTTCGCGCGCACAAACTCACCCAAGTTCGGCGAGCCCACTTCTTCTTCGCCTTCGAGCATGTACTTGATATTCACCGGCGGATCGCCATGCTTCGTGATCGCTTCCAGAGCCTTAATCTGTGCGAAAATCTGGCCCTTCATGTCCGACGCGCCGCGCGCATACAAATTGTCGCCCCGCACAGTGGGTTCAAATGGCGGCGTATCCCACTCGTCGAAAGGATCGGCGGGTTGAACGTCGTAATGGCCGTACACAAGGACAGTCGGTTTGCCGGGCGCGTGTAACCAGTCCGCATACACCACCGGATGACCTGGCGTGGGCATGATGTCGATGTTCTCCATACCCAACGCGCGCAACCGTTCCGCCAACCATTCGCCAGCGCGCAGCACATCACCTGCGTGTTCCGGCAACGTCGAAACACTTGGGATTGCGAGCAGCTCTATCAATTCGTTCAACGCGGATTCGCGGTTCTCGTGCGCGAACGCGATCGCTTCATCCATCAAAGGCATGACATATCTCCGGGTGAGTTGGCCCCCAAGCGGCCGCTGTCCATTTTCGAGGGCACGGACGAAATCGGACTATTTTCGAAATCAAAATCACGCATGACCGAACGATCACTGGCGAAATCTAGTGAATCAATATCCGCCTAATTCATTTAGAGGCGTTTGAAATCTTGAGCGTCGTTCTCATATCTCTTTGAGGTCTCGTTGAGCGGTGTGGCGAACATGAAGTATATCTACGATGGAACCTCGTACGGTAAAGAGTATGCGATGTGAGCCGTGCGCGACTTGCCGCAATTCGATTCCAGGGAAAATGTCATTCTCTCTCGCGAATGGGCATCTGTGAGGCAATTCGGACAGACCGCCAAGGAGTGATTCTAGTCCTTCGAACCAACGCACAGCCGTGTCTGGATCTGAGTGTTTCGCAATATAGCGCGCTGCATCAATGGCTTCCTGCCGTGCCTCAACTCGAAATATGACTTCGAATTTCAAGCTCCCTAAACGCCATCGATATTCAGTATCTTCCGAATGTCAGTCAAGACTTCGTTCGCCGGGACTCCGGATTCGCCGCGTTCGGCCGACGCAATTCGTTCGCGAACGATCTGTTCTGTCTCGATTGTATCGATTACCTCCATCATTTCTTGATAAGCGGAAGCGTCTTGGACGACAATTTTCGCACGACCATTTACCGTCAAAATTTCCGGTTTTCCTGTTGATCGCAAACGTTCAAGATGAGCCTTGTGATCCCGCAAGAACCCGGTTAGCGGGTGGATATCGTCTACATCGAACATTTCACATCCTCATATTATTATCAGTTAATAGTATGCTTTTCTATTGAAATACGTCAATACCAAGAGTTGCTTGAGATGATTCGTTCGTCTACCCCGCGAGGAGCGCGGCGGTGACGATTTGGACGTCGAGGCAGTTGACGAAGTTATCGTCGTTGACGTCGGTGTCGAATGGGACGGCGAGGCCGAACCGGGCATTGATGACGAGTTGGACGTCGCTGGCGTTCACGAGTCCGTCGCCATTGATGTCCGCGAGGCCCACTGCCGGAACGAGCTCAACGTCTACGCGTGTGGCAGGTTCCGTTGCTTGGATGTTGTTCACCGTTTTCGACGCTAAGCCGGGAGCGGAGAAGGTGAGCGAGTAGGTCCCAGGTAGAAGCATGCGGTGGTAATCGCCGACGTCGGGATCGGTGAACACGGGTTGTGCATTTCCGGCGACACGCACTTCGGCGTAGACAGGGTCACCGTTGTCTGCGTTCGTAACGACGCCGCGGACGCCCATGTGTACTGCCGCGAGGTAGGCCAACATTGCGTCTCGGTTCTCAATCCAGAACTGATCGAGCGAAGTAGCGTCCGGTTGTTTATTCACGGACAGTTCCATCAGCACGGCATTACACCCCGAATACCGATAGTTCCAATCCATCATGCCGCCCGCGACGGAAAACCAGAGTGAACCGTTAATTATGCCACCCACAGCGTTGCTCGGCGACGGTGTGTTAAACATCGGCGGATTGTTGACCGCGTAACGGCTTGAAATGTCTTCGAACAGGAGGTCGTCCGGCGATGGGGCATCGTTAAACGATCCAACATCGTCGTCGTCGTAGGGGTAATTGGCGACGAGCGCGCCGCCGTGAAAGTTAGCGGATTGCACAAAGCTATTGGCCGCAGACCAGGCCATGACGTGCTGCGTTTCCGGTTGACGGCCCGTTTCGTCCAGGCTGGCGCCACTAAAAATCGTGCCTGCCCAATCCTCTGGGAACGTTGGGAAATTGCGGTTTAAGTCTACGCCATTGGCGTTCATCCGCGTCCCGGCTTCCCAACCGTCCGGATTCATCAGGGGCACAACCCAAATGACGGTCTCGTCGACGAGTTGAGTGATCCCGGCGTCAGTACCGTAGCTCGTCAGCAACAGGTCAATAAATCGAAGGGACAGATCCGTACCGAGAATTTCATCGCCGTGCATCGTCGATACGTACTTAAACTCCGGTTCGTCCTCTTCGACATCGGGATTCGTAGTGATGAGTAGCGCCCAAATTTCAAGACCATTTACCGATTGGCCAAGCGAAACCAGTCGGCATATGTCCGCGTTCTGACTCTGCGCCGCTCCAAATGCAGCAGCGGTATTTTGTAATCGAGTCGTCAACTCGGCGTAGGTTGGATATCCGGTCGCGACGCGTGCTCGAATTCTAGGCGCACCAGGTTGATCACCAGATCTGCCGACATCTTGTGTTTCGATTAACCGGTACGCGACGCCATTTCTATCGAGCGCTTCAAGTTCGGCAGCCGTCGCGTAGATCGTCGCGGACATACCTTCAACGGCGCTAATGGTGTACCCGTCTTCGATCAGCGAGAGTAACTCGATCGGTTCGTCGACGACGACTTCGATAACATAGTGCGTCGTTTCCGCCTCTTGCGCGACGGCGCTCCCTACGACCACCAAGAGGCAGACCCATAGCGAAGCCGGAGTGCGAAGACGCGTCCCGCTCACGATGGTTTTGGATCTCGCATAAGAAACCCCAACATCTGGCCTAAGTCCGAAAAAATGCTCGTGCGGACAGACGTGGTCTACCCGCCGAATTCATTGTAACGCCAGACCCCCAATTCTGGCCAACCCTTTGTCGCTCAAGTGCTTAGTCTATCGGCAAATCGCGGTATTCAATTGAGCGCCGCCACTGATTCCGATCCGTATAACTTATTTCATAACAAGGAATTACAGGGGCATGTCCACTGGATTACAGATTGAAGACCTTGAACGCGTTGTCGCGAAGGAACTTAGTTTCGACCGGCTCGGGCAGGCCCAAGTTTCGGGCGTCGGCCGCGCACTTATCCACCATTAGCTGGGGGAAATTGGTTCCAAAGAGGACTTTGTCTTTGCCATAGGTTTGCATGAACTGTTGGAGCTGGAAGGGGTAATAGCGAGGAAGCCATGCGGACGTGTCGATATAAACGTTGGAATGTTTCCAGGCGAGGCCGACCATTTCATCAGTCCAGGGATAACCGATGTGGCCGCCGACGATGACCAATTCGGGAAACGTCAACGCGACTTCGTCGAGATACGGAATCGGCCGGCCCGTTTCCGATGGCATCAATGGGCCGGTATGACCGACTTGCGTACAGAACGGTATACCGAGTTCGATGCAACGCACGTAGAGTGGGAAATAGAATTTATCGTTCGGCGGCCGGTTCCAAAGCCACGGCACAATGCGCAAAGCCTTGAACCCAAGTTCGTGCACAGCGCGGTCGAGTTCATGAACCGCTTCCATCGGCTTCTCAAGATTCACCGTCGCCACACCTACGAATCGGCCCGGCGCTTGACGAACAATGTCCGCGACTTGGTCGTTCGTCGTAATCCACGCCCCAGGACGATGCCAAGCACAAAGCATCAACTTCTCAACGCCGCCGCGATCCATCATCGCGATCATCTCGTCGACACCCATGCCCTTTTCCAACAACTCCGCCGTACCCGACTGCTCGAACAACCGGCGAATCTCCGGTACTTTCTCAAAGCCACCAGGCGTAAGCGGCTGCGCCCATGCATCGATTGCCCATGTTTTGAATTCAGTGGTCATGACGAAATTCCTCCGTGCATCATTTCCATGCGTGGCACACGATGCGGCTCTGCCTGAGGCTGTGGTGTATCGGGGTGCCGAGTTTGAATTGGTTTACGAATGCGCGGGCGATGCGGTATGGGAGTGGATCGCGCCAGACGATTTCGACTCTCCTGAAGCCGACGTCTTTAAGCATAGCGATGACGGCGGCGGGGTTTGGTCCCCACCAGTTAGTTGGGTCGCCCATGAGTTCGCGGTCGGGATATAAGGCCATTACGGGGCGCGATGTGCCCACCATGTCGACGACGGTTTCGAGGATGAGGTGGTCGGCTGTCACGGACGCCACGTTTTCCAGCACTTGCAAGGGATGACGCACGTGGTAGAGCACGCCGAGAAAGAGGACGAGGTCGAACGGGCCACCGACGGTTTCGGTGGATAGGTCCATCACCTCGACGTGGACGTCTTCGACCTTGGAGTCGAGGGCTTTGCGCGCGAGGTTGAAGCCGGATTTGGAGCCCCAGTCTTGGCCGCTCCAGACGTAATAATCGGCGGCGACCACACGTTCGGCACCGCGGCGTTCGGCTTCGAACGAATAGAATCCGTCCCACGCCCCCATGTCGAGGACAGTCTTACCGGTCAAGTCTTCCGGCATATGGATGCGCGGGAGGCGTTGCGGCGTATCATTCCGGCCGGGCGTGATGATGCCGTGACCGAGGTCGATCGTGTGCCACCAATCGATGCTCGCGACTTCGCGTTTGAGTTGGTCTGGATTCATCGGGACTTACTTGGATACGACGATGATCTTATCCCACGCGTGGGGACTTAGATACACCATCCGATCTTCAAGGCGGATCGCCATGGCTCCGGAAGAGCCGGGCGCGGCCGACCATGCGTCTGGGTAACTATCGATTTCTTGCCCCCCACGGTGAACGGTGACTGTCTTGTGTCCTGCTGCGTCGGCCGTGGGCGTATCTGCCGCGAACAGGCCCAAGGAGACTCCAAGAACGAGCGCGACTACCGGAATCACGGATTTCCACTTTGTACTCATGATTTGATCTCCTACGTTGATACTACGCGGTGGTTTACGCCACAGCCTAACCCAGCGGTTCGTTCATGGGCAACTCGGATCGACGACGTGGCCTTTGGTACGATGCCGCGCAAGCGGCCATGTCTCAGTGATGTTGGTGTCCGACCGTGGGGGATCGTCTTAGTTGAAGCGGTGCACGCTCGATAATATCTTGCCTGGGGCGTTGTTAGGGCGGCCGGTCGTGGATCACGAGGGTCGCGTCTTGTTGAACGCAGGCGTCGCGTTGACACCCCGGTACGTCTCAACCCTTGCTGACAAGGGGTTCACACACCTTTTCGTGCGCGAGCTTGCGCCGCCCTCAAATGACGCGGTGGTCGTTCCACCGATGCAGGCGTCGCACGTTACGGTCGCGCAGGCGGTGAGCCATGCGTTCAACACGGTCCACCGCGAATTGGGCGGGGAAAAACAAAAATGCCTAAAAGATCACCAAGTCTGGTGTTCGGCAAAGGCGGCTGAGGAATTGGCGGACGCGGGCGGTCCGATTCACGTGGTCTTCGACTCGTCCGAAGGGTTAATCGCGGACCTTGAAGGCGGCGGGTTGCCGCAAAGTCCGTTGGTGCAACACGCGCACGAAGGTTCGCTAGGGGAGCATTCGGTGCGGGTCGCCGAGTATTGTGTTGCGTTGGGCGAAGTGTGCGGATTAGGCACACGCGCGATGCGGCAACTGATTGCCGGATCCTTGTTGCACGACATAGGCAAAGCGTTTGCCGTTTCAGAACCGGGCGCAGACGCGGCGATCATATATCACACCACGTTAGGATTCGAATTGTTGCGTGCATGTAATAGCGATAACCGCGTGGCGCCATATGTGGCGTATGAACACCACGAGTTTCAAGATGGGACCGGATTGCCGCGCGGCCTGGTGGGAAGTAACCGTATCGAGCGAAACCGAACTTCCCCCCCGGTCCCAACATTGGTCGGCGAAATCGCGGCCATTGCGAACGATTACGATCGATTGGTCACCGGAGCGAACGGCGATCCGTTACCACCGGATTGGGCATTGAATGTACTGCGTGGCCATTCCGGCACGCGGTACAACGAAGAATTGGTGCGGCTATTCGCGCGCGAGGTGACGCCATACCCGTTGGGCGAAGACGTACTGATCGAATCGGGCTTCCATAAGGGGTGCACTGCGATCGTCCGGGCAATTAATCCGCGCCACACATCGAAGCCACTGGTTATGGTATATCTCGACGCCTCTGGAATACCATGCGATCTGGTTGAAGTGGACTTGCTAAACGACAGCAACATCTCGATTCGCGGTGTGCCGTATCGGTAGTTAGTCCGTGCGTTTGTTGCACAAGCTCACGATTACGTTCCGGATGATAAAACGCTCGAATACGAATCGGGCTCGATGACGAACGATTCGAGGGGTAGCGACTTTCCTTTCATTTCAATTGATCGCGACTCGAGATCTAGATTTCGTCCAACGACTCGCTCAAATACATCACGTGAGAGAAGGACTTCTCCAGTCCGAGCTGCGGATGCCAATCGCGCAGCGGTATTCACCGTATCGCCAATCGCCGTGAAATCTGTAAACGACTCTCCCGCGCCCACGGAGCCAATAAAAGTTTGCCCGACATGCACACCAACGCCAATAGTGATCCAAGGGTCTTCCGCGTGACCCGTCACGCGCAGTATTGTGGTGGCCGCTTCGACTGCCATGTTGACGTAGTCCGGCCCTGCATAGGCGGGCAAAAATAGGCCAATCGCTTCATCGCCGACGAGTTGATCGATAATGCCACCGCGCTGCACGTAGTGATAAGACGCCCGCTCGAAGAATCGACCGATAAGTTCAGCATACGCCTGGGGCGTCATTCGCTCCGCGAGCGCGGTTGATCCTCGGACATCCGCGAATACCAAGGCCGCTGGTACGTCGGCACCGCCAGGTCCTTTCTTGTGCAACCACTTCGCGCAATATCGGCACACGCGCGGGTTGCGATCCCAAGGAGACTTGTCGATGAGCCGCATCAACGGCCGCCCGATGCCCGCGAACGGCGCCAAACACAACTTGCATCGCGGTGATGATGGAATGTGTCGAAGAATTGATCTGCCAAAGCGAAGTTGAGGATCCGTTCCAAGAAGAAACTGCTCCCAACTTTCTGAACGATCCACGAGTGGGGCCTCTTTCAGTCGCCGCGTTCCAACTCGAAACCGAACATTTCAGATCGCCATTCCACACCGACCGGCTCTTCGAACAATCCGTCGTGGTGTTCGATCTCCACGACGCCGACGACTCGGCCATAGCCGGTACGTCGTTCACAATCGGTCGCGACTTCCTCCGCTTCTCCTGACGAAGTCGCCCATACGCGATAGACGCGAATGTAGCCGAGGCCCGGGCCGTCATACGCTTCGCCGCCGGTTAACGCCGCAATAGCGTCGGGGTGCGTGACTTCAACTTCTAGCCGTACGGTCCATTGCGAGGCTTCGTCCGCGCGCGGGCCGCGGAGACGGCGTTCCGCATCGAGCACGGCGGGCACAACTTCTCCGGACGTGAATGCGTTGTCAATATAGACCGCGCAACGCTCTTTCATGTCGTTGCGCAAGCCGATGTTCAACGCCACTTCGACCGAGTGCTCGAACAGCTCTAGATCAAGCACTTCCTCTGCAGCCGCAATCGCCTCAATGGCGTAATCCCAGGCCTTTTCCGGCGAATCGTCCTCAATTTGATAGGCGGCGAGTAATGAATACCGGCAATCGTCAGGGGCTTGATCGCGGAGCACGGCCACAGCGCCCTCCAATAAATCCGTATCGCCCATTCGCGATGCCGTCACTCCGAAATTGTAATGCGCCGAAATGCACGCAGGGTCGATCCGCCGGGCACGGTCGTAGGCTTCCAATGCGCTACCGAATTCTTCGCGCTCGCTTTCCACGATTCCCAACGACACCCATTCCCACGTGTCTTCCGGTTCTGCATCCAAATACTGACGGTAGGCGCGACTGGCCTCGTCGAGTTCATCCAATTCGCGGTAGGATCGAGCGCGTTCCAATAACGCGTGCGAACAACCTTCTTCAATACGCAACGCTCTATTGAAGTATTCAATCGCTTGTTCGTGTTCGCCAAGTTTTTGGAGCACGACACCCAAGTTGAGTGGCGGGTACACACTGTCTGGCCACCTTTCGCACATCGTGCGCAATATTTCTTCGGCATACTCGAATTCGCCGAGGTCAGAACATTCGATGCCAGCGCTCACGGCGATGATCGGACTGTTGGCGCACAACTCCTCCGCCAACCCTTTGGCCAACGGATCCATCTCGCACCACTCCAGACAGCAGATTGCCAGTCCGCGCACGCGTCCGAGATCTTGTTCTTCCAATTCGTCGGGAGTCGACTCATTAATCTCGTTGAGCACAGCGCTCGCGTCACCGCATTGCGCTCGCTCAACCAGCGGTTCATACCATTCTTCGAATTCGTCACCGGTCATCATTGCTCGTGATTTCCATTTCCACCATAGAGCCACCATAATCCAGCGGTTGGCCATATACAAAAGGACACGAATCGCCATGAACAAGCCTCACGTTTACACTGCAATGGCTGTTGCATTGTTGGCGGCTGCATGGGCCACGTCGCCGACCGGTTTTGCACAGCCCGCGGTGCGTGCGGATGTAGACCTACCGTTCCGTGCGATTACGTCGGGCCCGCACGCCCATTGGTTCGGGTACTACGACAAATTGCAGTTCAGCCCGGACGGGCGTTACGTACTGGGAATGGAAGTCACGTTTCAGAACCGCACACCAACGCGAGACGACAGCATCAAATTGGGTATGGTCGATCTCGAAGACGGCGACCGTTGGATCGAGTTGGGCGAAAGCCGGTCGTGGGGGTGGCAGCAGGGATGTATGTTGCAGTGGATTCCCGGGTCGAAGGACGAAGTCATTTTCAACGACCGGCGTGATGGCCGATTCGTATCGGTGGTCAAAAACGTCTCGTCCGGTGATGAACGGGTGTTGCCGAAAGCGGTGTACGCATTGAGCCCAGACGGCAAGCATGCGGTTGGCGCGAACTTCGCGCGCATCCAATTCACACGGCCGGGATACGGTTATCAAGGTGTTGATGATTCCTCGATTTACGAATCGGCACCGGAGTCAGACGGCATTTATTCGCTCGATCTCGAAACCGGTGAATCGAAGACAATCGTATCCATCGCACAAATCGCTGCGATTCCACAGGAATCATCGGGCAACGGCCCGCACTGGTTTAATCATCTCTTGTTCAATACGGACGGTTCGAGGTTCATTTTCTTGCATCGGGTTCACTTGCTGGAAACGCGCAAGGGCGGCTGGCGCACGCGTATGTTCACGGCGAATCTCGATGGTGCGGACATCCGTTGCATCGCTGATCATGGAATGGTGTCGCATTTTATTTGGAAAAATCCGGCGGAGATCCTGGCATGGTCGCGCGAACCGGAAGTCGGCAACCGGTATCACGTCTACAACGATGTCACGGGCGACATTGGCGTCATCGGAGTTGGTGTGCTCACAGTCGATGGCCATTGCACGTACTCGCCGGACGGCGAATGGATACTGACCGATACGTACCCAAACAAAGATCGCATGATCACGCTGATGCTCTACCGTCCCGCCGATGGAAAACGGGTGGAGCTTGGCCAGTTCTTTCACCCCAAAGATCACAAAGGCGAATATCGCTGCGACCTGCACCCAGGCTGGAGTCGCGATGGCAAGTTCGTTTGCATCGATTCGCTACATCAAGACGACACGAGGCAGATGTATTTGATAGACGTGAGCGGAATTGTCGAGTAAACAATTGAGAGAGACGCGCTCCCGATACCAGAAGATAATAGAATGCCCATAGATAAATCTTCACATGCCCGCCTCGCCGCAATCCTTGCAGGGGGTGCCGGAAGCCGAGTACGCGGTGCTCTGGATGGACGTCCAAAGTGTCTCGCGGAAATCAACGGATTACCGTTTATCACGTATCAACTGAAGCAACTCCGCCACTTCGGGTTTACGCGCATCATTATGCTGACGAGTCACGGTCACGACGACGTGGAGGCGTATCTGGGCGATGGCGAATCGTTCGGAATGACGATTTCCTATCATCGCGAGACCGAACCGGCGGGTACGGCGGGTGCGGTGCGGGAGGCTTGTGGACTGCTTCGCGAACGCTATCTGCTTTTGAATGGCGATACGATTACGGACTGCGATCTCTCGTGCCTGTATGTTGCGCATACGGATGCGGCGGCGACCATAGCTGTAAGCGCGGTGCACGTGCCGGGTGATTTCGGCCGTGTGCGATTCGATGATCATCAACGCATTACTGCCTTCGACGAAAAGGCTACGGAAGTCCAAGCGGCCTTCGCCAGCGCGGGGGTTTATTGCGTCACACCGGATATCTATGATTACATCCCAGCCCAGGGGGCGGCTTCGTTGGAGTTGGACGTGTTTCCCGCGCTTGTGCGGGACGACGCCCCTGTATTTGCCTATCCATGCGACGGATTCTTCGACATCGGAACGCCCGAACGCCTCGTCGAGGCGCAAACCCATCCGTATTTTCGGGCCGGGCCGGATAAATGGCCCTCCACCGATGCAAAGCGCCCCTCCGAATAAGTTTCGCCGGTGGCGGCACGGATGTCGACCCGTACCGCAGTCAATTTGGCGGCTGCACGCTCAACACAACCATTGATAAATACGCGTATGTCAGTTGCCGCCCGCGCAAGGATGGTGTCATCCAGGTGCAATCGCTGGATTACGATATCGTGGCGAAGTATCACGCCGCGGACGCGTTCGAAATGGATGGCGAACTCGATCTGGCCAAGGCGGTTATCGATCGGTTGCGGGATTCGCGATCGGAAAAAGGGTTCGATCTATTCATGCACACCGACGCGCCGCCAGGGAGCGGACTAGGTTCGTCGTCGACGGTAGTGGTTGCGCTCATCAGTTTGTTCGCGGACTATTTTCAGCGGCCGATGACGCCGTATGAAATCGCCGAACTGGCCTATGAAGTCGAACGAGGCGACCTCGGCCTCAAAGGCGGCATGCAGGATCAGTACTGCGCGACGTTCGGCGGATTCAATTTCACTGAATACACCGCAGACAACGTTATCGTGACGCCGTTACGACTTTCCCGTGAAACGTTGAACGAGCTTCATTACAATCTCATTCTTTGCTACACGGGCCAAACGCGAAGATCCGCGGGTATCATTGACGACCAAATGGATCACATCGCGCGTAATGACGCGGACGCCTTGAAGGCAACGCATGCGTTAAAGGACTTGTGTGTCCAGATGAAAAACGCATTGTTACGCGGTCGCCTCACGGAGTTCGGTGAATTGTTGCATGCTTCCTGGACGCAGAAACAGCGGATCGCGAGCGATATTTCGAATTCGAAGATCGATACGTTGTACGAAGAAGCCCGCGCGCACGGCGCAATCGGCGGGAAGTTACTCGGCGCGGGGGGCGGTGGATATTTGCTGTTATTCGCTCCGTTCACGCAAAAACACATCATCCACGAACGGCTCGAGGCTGCGGGTGGGCAGCCGATCGATTTCAATTTCGATCACCACGGCGCAGTCACCTGGCGCGTTTCGGAATAGCACGCCTCGTGCGGCAATGCATCGATGATTCCCCCGATTCCTTCGGGCAGGCCAAGAACCCGTACGTGCAACTGCGACCGTCATGAGCGAAATCGATCGCGATACTCCGGCGCCCAGTAGCGCGCTTGTCTCGGTCATCATGCCGATTTCCGCAGGCGATTCGCTTGCGCGGCTTGAGCAAGCGGTCAAAAGCATTCAAGCACAGACGTACGATCACTTTGAATTTCTTATCGTGCTCGACGGGCCTGTGAATCGTGAACTACAGGCGTTTCTTGATCGCGCTACGTTACACGACGACCGGATCCAGGTATTGCCAATGCCGAATTCGAGAGGTTTGGCTCGCGCACGCAATCACGCGATCGATCGTGCCGTAGGCGACTACATCGCATTACTCAACGCCGACGACATCGCGCTTCCCGACCGGTTTGAAAAGCAGTTGACGTTCTTGATTGATTGCGGCGCGGATCTCGCCGGATCGCATTACCGGCTAATCGACGCGGACGGAAACGTGATCGGCGATCAGAAAGTACCGACCGATCAGGAAGGGATTCGGAGTAGTTTCTGCGTGTTCAATCCCATTGCAAACTCTACCGTGTTCGCACGGGCAGCGGTCCTCAAAGAAGACCGATTTGTGGAGTCGCTTCGATGGGTCGAGGACTACGAACTTTGGATTCGGCTCGCGCGACGCGGCCGCGTTTTACGCAATCAAGATACTTTCCTCGCCCTAGTTCGGGACACGGGCCACCGCGCCGGCTGGAATCACTTTCAGCGCGAAGTGAGATGTAAGCTGCACGCACTTCCCTTATTCGCCGTCCATCTCGCTCCGCTGATGATCGTGTTGTCCGTAGTCAGCGCGATCCCGAAGTTATTTCCCGCCCCGCTTTATCGTAGATGGTCCGGCATTCGAGGGCGGTAATACTCGAAAAGCATTGAATTTCGGGCGCGCTCTGTATCCATTCCGTTCAATCAGGCTCGTCAGTATTACGAACTGAGCGATTGTAATACTGGCTGAAGAGCGATATCATGCTGGCTGAGTTGGGCGATCAAGGACAAGAACGTTGCATCTAGCCGAAGGCATATTGACTCCTGAAGTGCTCGTCGTTGGCGCGCTTGTTACCGCTGCAGGTACCGCGATCGGGCTCTACAAACTCGATGCGGACGACTTGCCGAAAGTCGCAATGATGTCGGCGGCATTCTTCGTGGCGAGTCTTATCCATGTGCCGCTAGGTCCAACGTCGGCACATCTGGTGCTGAATGGGTTGATGGGCCTCATGCTCGGATGGGCCGCGTTTCCTGCGATTTTGACCGCACTCATCTTACAGTTGGTCTTCTTCGGGCATGGCGGGCTGACGACCCTCGGCGTCAACACTTTCGCTATGGCGGCACCTGCAATCTTGTGCTACCTGATTTTTCATGTGCCGATGCGCGATGCAAGCCGTCGATCCGCGCTCCTCATCGGAATGTTATCTGGCGCGATCGCGATTACGGGCAGCGGATTCTTAAATGCGATTGCACTCGTCGCGAGCGGCGATGAATTTCGGACGGCTGCCGCAGCAATACTCGCGGCACACATTCCCATTATGTTCATCGAAGCCTTTGTGACAAGTTCGGTGGTCGCGTTCCTCGTAAAAGTCCGGCCCGAAGCATTGCATGCGTTTGAACTGGCCCCAGCCGCGAGCAATGGAAACTCCCTTGCGTAGATTAGCCCTCGTAGCGGTCGTACTGAGTTGTGCGCTCGGCGTGGAACGTGCATATGCGCACAGCATCACAATGTTCGCGGATTTTGTCGGTGACGAAATCCATGGCGTCGTGAAGTGGGGCGATGGATCGCCGCTTCAGGATCAGGCAGTCCAAATCATGCGTCCCGCCAAGGGGCTCGCAGCCGATGAAACCGAGGACGATCTTGGGGCGGTCATGACGGACGACGATGGACGGTTCGTCTATACGCCGCCGGACACGTCGGAATTCATTTTTACATGCCGGACGGAAGACGGCCACCGGGTTTCGGTTTCAGTGAACGGCACCAATCGAGTTGTTAGCGAAAACAGGGATA
>JAJDAB010000588.1 GCA_029262095.1 Candidatus Hydrogenedentota bacterium | reverse complement strand
CCAATATCGGAAAACACGTTAGCGTTCCTTTCGTGCCAGCCGGCTTACACGAAAACTTGCTGTAATGGGTTCCGCGCCCGCGCGCGCGGTGAGGTGGATTGAATCGCAATAGAACAGCGCGCCTTTATCCTGAAGTGACTGTAAGAACCGCACAAATTGATGGTGTTCGCCGCGCGTCTCGAATTGTGCGCCGTACCGGTCGAATTCCCGCTCCCGTACCGTATCGAGTGGTCTGATATTCGAAAGCGTCATCTGCGCCGTTTTCACCAATTCGGTGATCTCCCGCTGCAGCTCGGTGTCCGGACGTTCATCGCCGTCGCTTGCGGCCAAACTGCCCCGCAGCTGCTCGTAAGCGGCTTCGATTTCGGCCTGCCGTTCGGTGAGGCTCTGCAGCTCGGCGAGTTCCGACTCCCGTTGGTTGGCAACTGTAATTTGGGTCTGAAACGTGAGCCACACCGGCTCCAGTACATAGACGTATAGGCCTGTGACGGCAAACGTCACCACCGTGACCGCCGCGATTGTGCGTTCGCGTTTTGTAAGCCTGCGCATCAGTCGACGACCTCGCATTCCACGCGGAATTCGATCCAGTTCCCAACTGAATACGCCGGATCGGAAGTGTGTTTTGATTGACAGTTCTGCAAGATGGGCGACTCTTCGAGCGCGTTGACGAAATCAAATACCTCGGGATAACCGCGCGCCTCGCCCCCTAAGATGAGCCGGCCTCGTTCTTCATATCGGAAAGAACTGATCGCCATTGTTTTCGGCGTGCGATCGTACAACTCCAACACGATCCGGAGCGGCAAACTTACCTTGGCCCGTTCCCGCTGAAATTGAGTTAATGCGTGGTTTTTTTCGCGCAAGGCTTGTATGTCCGGGCCGAGATCTTCGATACGCTGTTGTGCTTTCGCGATCCGTCCGTCTAGATTGCGGTATTCGTAATACAGCGCGCCAGTCACGACGGCCACGAGCCATGCGATCAGAACGGCAAATATCCTCGCTTGTTTGACGAATTGCCGGATCTGCAGCCGCCGTCGATCGGCTTCGGGCAACAAGTTGGCACTCTCGACCGGGTCGATAACGCCAACGGTTCCCGCGACTCCAGTCAGCACGTCGGCGCTCAAACCGGTCACGCCATTCATCACGGCGAACGACGTGTCCTGGACTGAATCGATAAGGACGTCGCCCCGGTCATCGGCGACCATCCCAGCAACTAACGCCGGATCGACGCCCCCCACCACGAAATGGTAGGAAGAGGCGTCGTTTCCGTGTCGACGCTCATCCGACTCGACGGATTCACGGAATGCGGCTAGCGGATCCGTGTCGCCGGTGGTTCCGCGGCTATAAGCATGATGCCCCCGGCTAAGCCGAACGTATTCGCTGACGCCCTCGTCGCAGACGTACAGCGCGGGCAATTCCGCATTCGGAACCGAGGCTAACAAAACCGCCAATCCGCGGGTTGTCGGCTCGACTCGCGTGGGCGACACATGTAGCGCTTCGAGGCGATTTAGATGGTCCTGTACCGTTTCAAGTTTCGCCATGTACAACGCGATAAGGCTATGTCCGTCATCCTGCGATTCCAAGAATTCGTGAGAAGCGACCGTCGATTCCAGCGGCCAGGGTGAATGAGCCTGAAGCTCGAAATCGATCATCGTAGCAATACGTCCGGCATCGTTCGTCGGAAGTCTTAGATACTTTATGATTAATTCGTGCCGTGGCAGTACCAGCAACGCTTCACCCGCGCCATGTACCCAACCTGTCCGCGACAAGGCTTTTTCGACATCCGGTCGGTCTTCTCCGAATACGCCCAAATCCACTAACGTAGACACTTTCCCACGGCTGACGGTAACCAGCACAAATCGATACGCGTTGCCTTGCGGCGAGACGCCCAAAATCTGGCGACCGGCGTTTGCGAAGAATCGAGATCGTCGCGACTTTTGGGCCGGTCTTGGCTGTGCTGATGCGTTCATTGCCAATCGTGCCATTCCAAAGCGCGCAACTCGCCGTCTTCTCGCACAATCAACGCGTCACTCGACGCGCTATATCCAGTTTCGGGAAACTCGCTTCGGAAATAGAACCGCGCTCCTGTGGATTCAACCGTCAGTATGCTGGAGAGCAAGAGGGCCTGCCCCTGCGCTTCTTCGCCCAGCTCATTTGTAAGGAGGGCGACGACGGCGTCGACGTTTTCAAACGGTGCATCATCCGGAGTTGCGTTCACACGATCACGCCCTTGCCGCGTCTGTACGATATTCGTCGCCGCGGCGCTTGCTCTTGGATCGTCTCCGGTTAATTCGGCGAACACCGCTTCCAATACCGTCACGGAAACGGTATTGACGTTGATGGAACCGTCACCGATCACGGTGAACAAATCGAGCAGCCCGACCTGCAAACGCCCATCCTCATTGTCGGGAGGCCACGTTACGGGGCCGTCATCTTCGGCCGGGTCGAGGATGCCGTTTCGATTCGCATCTTCCCCCAGATAGAGCGCGGGTGTCACGTTGTGAACGTGCAACAATTCGTCAATTCGAACAAAATCGGCGTTCGGGGGCGCGTACGGAGGATCGGTCCCCTCGTACGCGCCGGCCTCGCCGGTACCGCCGTTGTCGGGATCGCGCCAATCGACAATCGCCGCTGCGATCTGCGGCGCTTCTTCCGAAGCGCCCGCGTTGACGAGCACGCGAAGAATGAGCGACTCCGGCGCTAGATTGATATTGAGCTTCGCTTGTTCGTCCGATGTATGGACGTACAAACGAAAAGCCCGTTGTGACTCGATCGCGCCTTCAAAGCCGGGTAGTGTTAGGCTGTCGACGGTCAGCGGTTGCATCCACGCATCCAAATACGAATCCACCCCCTCCGATTTGTCTTGCGCGTAGCGTTCGATTGCGACGCGATACGACGCGGCGTTAAGAGTTTGTGTGCTGAAGATGTCTTTAGACCAGGATTGATGTCGCACATTCATACGCGCCTGCATCGCCATCGCGCCGGCCAACATGCCCAACAGGGCCATTGCCCAGAGGGCGAAGACGAGGATCGATCCCGTGTTATGCCGAGCTCTACTGCGCATTGAGACCCTGTTGAGCCATGCCCAACGGCACGCCGAATACCCAACGCACCGTTTGCCCGGATGCGAGATCCAATGTCACTTGTACCGCGGGAGGTACCGCGCTTTGTTCGGACCATTCCGGTTGTTCACCTTCGGCGGAAAGGTAATCGAACTGAAGGCCCTTTCCCGCTGCCAACAGCGTTTGCTCGACCGGTTCTGCAGCAACGGAGCCGACGACGTTGGCTGTTGCGCGCCGTACCAACTCCCGCGTTTCCGGAAGGATGGCATATTCAACCGTCTGCCAGACGCCGATCTGTCCCATCTGTTGCCGATGACGCGGCATCAGTACGGACAAAACGACCGATTCGCCGCCGGATCCGTCCTGAGACTCGGCGACCGCCGGAACCTCTTCCGAGACGATGGCCAAATGACGCAGGTCTTCCCGCAACTGGCGTTGTACACGTTCCAACTCGGCGGATTGCCGTTGGTGATCGTCCACGCTGCGATAAGCGCGCGCACCGGCGCGCAGGCCGGAGACCAACACGCCGAGCACGAGCGAAAAGATTGTAAGCGTCACCAACATTTCGACCAGTGTGAACCCAGCCTTGGAGGCGATGTGCCTATTAGGAGTGTGGCGGACCATAATCGTCATGAGCTACAGCAGTGTCCGTAATGATAAATCGGATTCGTCGCTATCGCGAGATTTCGTCCTAATCGTAAATTGCACCACGCGATAAGGCGTCGTCTCGTCCACGGGGTCGATCTCCGCCGACCATGAATAGGCCTCGTTCGGCGCCGCAAACGTACCGGACAATTCACTTTCCAATTGAGCAGGACTGAGTATCCGCAATCGCGCCAACTGTTCTTCGGCGAGCACTTGGAGCGTTGCGCGCTGTTCCGCGATGGATTGCGCACGCACACAGGTGCGAATCCCGGTCAACGTTGCTGTCAGGCCCACGGAGACAACGGTGACCGTCACCAACACTTCAATGAGTGCGATGCCTCGTATAGCGTTCTTGGAATTGGCGGACTTATGGGGCAATCGTCTCAGGCTCCTCTCGCGTGACGAACACTTCGTCATACCATGGGCCGAGCTCCACATACCTCGCCCGCTCCATGTTGTCGCTTACCTCGAATACAACGGATCCCGACACACCTCCCGGTTCAAACTGCACGAAATTGCCTTTGAGCGGCTGCCCGTCCAGCAACACACGCTTGATACGAATTCCCTGTGGAAACGAAACGCCGTCTTGCAACAACGACTCGTCAAACTTTCTAAATGTGCCTACACCGGCCGCAGACGTGTTTTGCGACGACAACCAATACGAAGTGCGTGCTTCATTAAACTCCAATCGCAAAGTCGCGCGCTGACGCAACGCCTCCGCCCGTCCGTACCGTATCACCGACGCAAACTCACTTGCACCAACATCAAGTCCCTGCCCCCGGACCGATCGCTTGAGGTTCGGCATCACGATAGCAACGAGCAGTCCCAGCAGCGCCGAGACGAGCAGGATCTCGATGAGCGTGAAGCCCGCGAACTGATCAAGTCTCCGGCGCGGAGAAGTTGGTGATGTCATCTTCCGTTCCCTCTTCTCCGTCCGCGCCCAACGAAATGAGGTCAAAGTCCACCGCATCTTCACCCGGGTACCGGTAAATCAAACCCTGGCTCCAAGCATCCAGCGGCTGCTTGCGAAGATAAGGGCCGCGCCAATCCGCCTCCTCAGGCAGACTCGCCGGTTTCGCCATCAACGCCCCGAGGCCCTCGTCCGAGCTAGGAAATCGACCGACGTCCAACTCGAAACTATCCAGTCCAGTGGAAACCGTTGCCAACGTCGCCCGCGTCGCTGAATCCCGCGCCTGCTGCGAACGCCCCGCTACCCGCGGCACCACGACGGCCACCAATATGCCGATAATGATTACCACCAACATCAACTCGACTAAGGTAAACCCCTGGCGGCCGCTCGGTGTTGCAACCACGACGCAGCACTCCTTTCTCATAGGCAACCATAGCCCTGCCTGTGTCCACACAATACTACATAAGCTAGCACTTGTCGACGATTCTGTCAATAATATAAACTGTGGATTGAAACATTAGGATTCCGACGCTCTCGCAGATATTGGGTAATCTTCACCTATGACGAACCTATCGCAGAATGTACAAAATGCGAACCATCTTCTTCCCACGGATGATGCGAGGGCTCAAGTACCCGCTCGGCTTGCGGCACGCTATAAGGTGGTGCCGCTTCGAGTTGATGGCGACGTTTTGGTCGTGGCAATGGTTGACCCGGAAGACGTCGAGTTGCGCGATGAGTTGCAGTTGGCGTTGGGTTGTCCGGTGCGGGCTGAGCGAGCAGACCAGCGGTTGATCGACGAGGCGATACGCGAGTTCTACGGCGTGGGCGCGGACACGCTTGATGCGTTGGCGGTCGACCGGATGGTGGTAGAGACGGAAGGTGGCGACGACGGCACGATCGACGACATGCCGGAAGACGCGTCGATTATCAAATTCGTGAACCAGGTCATCGTCGACGCCTACAACAGCCGGGCAACGGACATCCATTTCGAGCCGTACGAATACGAGCTGCGCGTGCGGTATCGTGTGGACGGCATTCTCATCGACACACACATCCCAGATTCGATCCGGCATTTCCGTGATTCGATTGTGTCGCGCATTAAGATTATGGCAAACCTCGATATCGCCGAACGGCGTTTGCCGCAAGACGGACGGATTCGCGTGCGCATCGGCGGTAAAGATTTCGACCTACGCGTGTCGGTTATTCCGATCGCTCACGGACAAAGCGTCAATGTGCGCATTCTCCAACGCAGCAACGTACTGATGGGCTTGGAATCAATCGGCTACGACGACACCGCGGTTAACGCCATGCAGAAGCTAATTCGAAAATCACATGGCATCGTATTGCTGACAGGTCCCACCGGCAGCGGAAAAACGACGACGTTATACGCGGCGCTCAGCTTGCTCAACGATAGCGAACGTAAGATCATCACGGTCGAAGACCCCGTTGAGTACGAAATCCCAGGCATCTGCCAGATGCAAGTACGACCGGACATCGGGTTTACTTTCGCCAGCGGCTTGCGCTCGATGTTGCGCCACGACCCTGACGTGATGCTCATCGGTGAGATTCGCGATTTTGAGACCGCGGAGTTGGCCGTGCGATGTTCGCTCACCGGGCATTTGGTTTTTAGCACGTTGCATACCAACGACGCGCCCGGCGCCGCGCCGCGATTGTTGGATATGGGCATCGAACCGTACCTGCTTTCTTCGTCGCTCGAGGCGGTCATCGGCCAGCGCCTCGTGCGCTCGGTCTGCGACCAATGCGCGGAGTCTTACACGCCGGCAACCGATGTCATTCAGGATTGTGGCCTTTCGAAATCTGATGTAAACGCGGCCGTGTTTCGGCGCGGCGCGGGCTGCGACACGTGCCGCGGCACCGGCTATTTCGACCGGACGGTGATTCACGAACTCTTGTTGGTTGACGACGACGTGCGCGAGTGCATCATGCAACGGGGCGCCAGCCCGGCGATCATGCAGCGCGCGCGATCCGCCGGAATGCAGACATTGCGCGAATCGGGTGTGGCACGAGCGATGCAAGGTGTCACAACCTTGGACGAGGTGCTACGCGTCACGCAAGATCAATCGGGTTAGACCTGCGCGTATGGCGACGTTTGAGTACGAAGCCCTCCGCGAACCTGGCGACAGCGTGCGAGGTGAAATTGACGCAGCGGACGCGCGCGCGGCGACCAACCTGCTCGTCCGCCGTGGCTACCACATTCTCCGGCTCGACAATGTCGGCGAGGCGCGCGGCACTCGGTTTGGCATGCGGCGCGTACGCAACCGCGCCGTCGTACAGTTCACGCGGGACGTTGCAGGCCTCCTGCGAGCGGGCCTGTCGCTCGATCACGCGCTACGCACGTTGCGGGAACGTCACGTCGACCCCACCTGGCGCATGATTCTCGGGACAATGCGTACGCGGCTCGAAGAAGGTGGCACGTTTTCGCAGTGCCTTGCCGCGCACAACGATGTATTCGACTCCGTGTACGTCAACCTCGTGCGCGCAGGCGAGGAAAGCGGCATGCTGGTCGAAGTACTACAACGCCTCGCAAAACTCGGCGTACGACGCGAGGAGCTACGCCGCAGTGTCAGACTCGCTCTCGTCTATCCCGCTGTCCTCGCCGCCCTCGGCGTCATTACCGTTATTGTTATGATGACCTTCGTCGTGCCTATGTTCACACAAGTCTTCGAAGAATCCGACCAAATCCTGCCTTGGC
>JAJDAB010000587.1 GCA_029262095.1 Candidatus Hydrogenedentota bacterium | reverse complement strand
GGCGATGCGCCGATTCCCGTGATAACGTATCGAGACCCAAAGACGGGAACGGTACATCCGGAACCGGGATCCGGCAAGCCGGACTGGGACCCGATCGTCACGTATCCAGAAGGTTCCGCGATCGATTCGATTGAAGGTGCGGTTGCGGGGACGGACGGCGAAGTTCGTGTCGCTTACCGGCCAACGGACTCCACGACTTGGGCATACTCTCCGTGGGCGAAAGTCGATTCATCGCGAGACTACACCCGGCAGATCGTTCTCGCCGAACTTTCGTCCGCAACGGGATATGCAATAAAAGTCGAATCCCGAAGCCCGTCCGGCGAAGCGGGGGCAAATCAAACCGGTTCGTTTCGAACGGCTCCCGTTGCAGAAGCTGAATCTCGAATCCTTTTCACCGTGACCACCGGGTCGCGATATCCGCAACAGGATGCACCCGAAGGCGGCTATCGCATGTACAACGCGATGTCCAAGCTATCACCCGATTTCTTCGTCCACACCGGCGACATCTTATACTACGACGCCCTCGCTAAGACTGATGCGCTCGCGCGCTGGCATTGGCAACGCATGTATAGCCTCGTTACCAACGTTCGTTTTCACCGAGACGTCGTAAGCTACTTCATCAAAGACGATCACGACACGTGGCGCAACGACTGTTGGCCGTCCATGTACAGTCCGTACATGGGTGAGTTTTCGTTTGCAACCGGCTTGGAAATCTTTCGCGAACAAGTGCCGATGGGGGAGAAGACCTACCGCACCTTCCGGTGGGGGAAGGACTTGCAAGTATGGCTCGTCGAAGGCCGCGACTTTCGTAGTGCGAATACCGTCTCCGACGGACCGGAAAAGACCATTTGGGGTGCGGATCAAAAAGCCTGGTTCAAACAAACGGTCGCTGAATCGGATGCGACGTTCCGGCTTCTAATCAGTCCTACGCCGGTCGTCGGCCCCGATCGGCCCAACAAGCGGGACAACCATTCAAATGCGGTCTTCGCGCACGAAGGCAACGAAATTCGCGACTTCATGGCCAAGCAGGCCAACATGTTCGTGATCTGCGGGGATCGCCATTGGCAATATGTATCGGTCGACGAAAAAACTCGCCTTCGTGAATACTCTTGCGGACCGACCAGCGACGAACATGCCGGCGGCTGGAAACAGGACAACGTCCTCCCCGAACACGAGTACCTAAACGTCACGGGCGGCTTCCTATCCGTAGAAGTTGATCGAAAATCGGGCGGGCCGTTCATCGCTTTCCGTCACTACAGCGTCGATGGTGATCTCTATAACGAAGACATACAAACGGTTGAATAGCGTTACGTTTCGTTTGAAATGATAAATGGTCCGGATTCCATTGCGCTGCAGGGTAGCGTAGTTGAAGCTATCCCAGAACCGTCATTGCGAGGAGAGAGCGCAGCGAATGACGCGGCAATCTCGCTCTTGGCGTATGATTTAAATGAACCTGCTCTAGTACTTGTCAAAGAAAAACGCCCCCACCGGGGTTACCGATGAGGGCGTTATCAACTGAATTGGATGGAAGTCTAACCGGCGGTTTGTTCACCCGCTTGAATCGAAAACGGAGCTGACCATTCCTGGTTGCCCCAACGCACGATGAGCGTCGCCGCGTCATCGCCACTCTTGTCCAGCTCCATCAAGAATTTGGTCTGCGGATCGCCATCGGTTTTTGACGACGTCAACGGAACTTCCACTGCGTCGAACTTGGCGTCGTAGCGCGTACCCCAGATATCCGGCTGCTCGTTAAACACGAGACTCCAACCGTCGCCGACCTTCTTGAGCCACAGGCTGTAAACGCCGGGATAATCTTTAGCGACGTTTTGGGTTTTAACAATCGTATCGCCGAACACCATATCCATATCGGTGTACATCTTCGTGGCTCGGCTCAACGTGAATGTGTACACGTCGCCATCGCCCAATTTCTGAAACTGGTCCCAATCGCTGGTCTCCATTGAAAGGTCCGCGAATCCGATGCGTATCTTCTTACCGTCCAAGTTTAACCGCGCCTCGGTCGGGTCCGGACGGCGACCCTGCACCCCATCGACATCTTCCTGCGTCATCGGCGTTCCCACGAGGTCAGCCTTGAAGAGCCCACCTTTATCGACGATTTGTCCGCCCAGATTCTCGCCGTCTTTCACGATATTGATGATGATATCCAGCGAGAAACTCTCACCGAATTTCAGTTCGCCGCTCAACTCCAGACCAGCATCATCGGTTTTACTGATCACCGGTATCGCCAGGGGTTCGGCCTGTTGTGCGGAGTCAAGCGTAGCGCCCGTTTTCCCTCTGACATCGCTCAGCGTGAGGATCAATTCAAACTCGTTCCCCATCACTTCAATTTTGACATTCCAAATGCCGAGATAGTCATCGGCTTCGCTGACATCCAACGCCGTCGCGATAGCCTCTTCAGCAGAAACCGGCGAAGTGAATATCACCGCAGCCATCACGAAGGCTATCATCAGTCCCCTAAACCCGCTCCATGCAATGCACTTCATGGTTACTTCCCTCATTCGTTTTGCCTAGCTACACCGCGCAGCAACGCCCATCACCGCAAGAAAAACGGGGGGAATTCGGTATGTTGATCCGAATTCCCCCAGAAACATCTACACTCGTGTACTCGAAAGGAAAGCGCGCTTAGTCGCCCGCCTCAATCTCGACTTCGTCGGCCGGATTCTGCATGGCAAACGTGTACCAACCAAGGTCCATCTCATCCGTCGTCGGACCACCGAATTTCACGGCGCGCGAAGGGTCGAAACCGATCTTGTCCGCGTTCTCCTGCGAGTTGTCATAGACAATCTCGAACTCAATACGCGTACCGGCCGGAATCATTTTTGGTTCCTTGTAGAAATACTCACGCTGCCAGTTGAAGTCATACTCCGGCGTGTGCAGCAATAATTCCGACGATCCGTCCGGATAGAAGGCCGTGTATTTCGTGGCCGAACCACGAAGGTGCGTATGCGGCATCAAGCTAATCAGCATAAGATCCTTGTCAAAGGTCTTCGCGCCGCTGACGGCCCATTCCGCGTGATATGGCGGAATCTCGAATGCGCCGTGAGCAATTGTCGTGATACCCACTTCACGTTCGGGTTTCTCGGTCGTGATTTTGAGGGCCAACGTCGAATTGTCCCATTGCCCTGTGCCCGCGCCGGCTTCTTTGTGGTAGTGCATGGCGAAGGTAACTGAGCCGCCTTTTTTGATTGGAATGCCGAATCCATCGTCCAAGAAACGTGCGTCCGTACCTGGGGCCAAACCGCCCAACATCACCCGGCCGCGTAACGCTTCATTACTACCTTCGGTATCTTCTCCATCGCCCATTGCTTCCGTTCCTGGAGGCGCAGCATACGCGATAATATGGTGAACGACATCGCTACCCGGCAAGAATTCAATCCCTTGGACCCATGCGTCTTGCGGAAGCTGTTCTTCAGTCAATTGCACCGTGATGTTCTTGTACAGATCATCTGTTCCGTCTTCTACAAAGAACGGTTCAGGGAAACTCAAAATGACGTCTGGTTCGCCCATTATCCAACCGCTACGCCATTCAACAGGTTCCGGTGCATCGGCGGGGTTACCGCGCTTGGCACCAGTCTTCACCCATGTCAGAAGCGTGTCGATTTCAGCTTCAGTGAGTGTTGTTTCGTTCGCGAAAATGTCGTGCGTTGCTTCAGACGCATGCCACGGCGGCATTTCTTTCACTTCGACTGCTTTTGCGATCGCCTTCGCCCAAGGTCGCGTCTCTTGGTAGGTCATGAAAGACATCGGCGCGATCATGCCCGACATGTTCTTCCCACCTTCACGGTGACAGGTTTGGCAGTTTTCCTGGAGGATGGGGAGAACGTCCTTTGTGAACGTAACTGGCCCATTCCCAGCAGCCCAAGAGGGCACTGCGACGCAAGCGGCAATCGCCCCCGCCATAGTCATTTTAGATAGTGCGTGCATAGTATTGCCTCCGCGTTCAAGAATTACTTTGGCGTACCCCCAGGCTTCCATCAGCAAGGGGTTTCACGGAAACCGCTAACA
This sequence comes from Candidatus Hydrogenedentota bacterium, assembly GCA_029262095.1. Lineage (GTDB taxonomy): Bacteria > Hydrogenedentota > Hydrogenedentia > Hydrogenedentales > SLHB01 > JAJDAB01. The sequence continues at coordinate 711 of JAJDAB010000587.1, read as the reverse complement.
ACGACCCGTGACCGAATAATCAGTGATTGAAGTTTAGACTAAGCACATTAGGTTGTCAACCTAAATATTTACAAATTTTCAACATATCTCGTAAGTAATTGCTGTAAAGCAATTTATGGCGGGAATAAAAAATGAGATGTCGAAATTTTTCTCGTCAAAACCGGTCCTGGGACAATAAATAGCCTCCCACTGCAAGACAGATTCCGCCTGCTAGTAACAATGCTCCCGCGATGATGGCACTAAACGTGGCGTCGAAGGCACCCTTTCGCCAGAAATTGAGCCCGGCCAACAAAAATACGCTCCCCGCGACCAGTAACCGAATGCCTCTACTTCGATCATCCATCACTCGATCTCCATTTCACACCCAAAAACCAACGGAATGCTATCGTATCTGAACGTAGTGCAGCGATCACAACAGATGCGTCCAAGAACAATACCTTCGGCTCGCCGTCGCGATGAACAACACTGGACCTACTATCGGTATCAGGCGTCGGAATCGCTCGTGATCGTATCGTCGGTTTCGGCTTGGTCATCAATACCAAATGATTTGACGATGTTTAAGAGGTCGCTGCTCTTTGGGTCGAGCGCAGGGAGAAAGGTTGCGCCGAGTTCTTCTGCGTCAGATTGGGCCGAGGCTTCGTCTCCACCGTAGAACACGATGCGAGTATCACGGAAGCCTTCGGATTGTTGGAGTATCCGCGCGATTTCAAT
>JAJDAB010000586.1 GCA_029262095.1 Candidatus Hydrogenedentota bacterium | reverse complement strand
GCGGTAATCGCTATCGCCGGTTGATGCGCCCATACGATGACGGACAAAGATCCCAGCGCGCAGATCGTATTTATGGGCAACGCGTATCGTTTGCTGATGGAGAGCCCGGAAATTCTCACAGATACCACGAACATACTCAAGGCGAGAAATAGATTCGAGATGTACATGGCGATTGCGGCTCCCCAGATCCCGTAAGGTGGAATCAATACAAAATTGAGTGCCAAACTCAAGCAAGCGCTCGCAAACGATGCCACAGCGATATAACCCGTTTTCTCTTTGGCCGTAAATCGATAGTTGCATTGAAGGTACACGGGACGCACAAGGGCAGCGCCCATAACAATCGAGATGATGGGGAGTGCTTCGCGGTATTTCGAATCAAGACCAGTTGACAATAGAGGGTACGTCAGCAGCAGAGCAGCTCCACCAGCAGACGCAAGAATGACACATGAATTTGTGTAGTACGCGAGCCATTTTTCGCACTGATGTGGGTCAGTCGAATGGCTATAAATGCGGGGCTCGAAGTAGGTGGCGAGCGCAGCGTAGGCTACGAACAGGCCGTTTCCCAACGTGAATGCAAACGTGAACACACCGACATCCGAGGTCGTGCCGAATGCCTGGAGAAAAAAACGACTAAAGTGATCGAAAACGCTGCCATTAATGACGTGGAAAACGAAGGGCCATCCAAAAATTAGTAGGTGACTAACGGTAGCCGGATCAGACGGACCTTCCAAACGTCGTAGCAGAAAAGGAAGCACAAAAAGAAGCATTGCAACGGAAGACGCGCCAATTCCGATCACGTAGCTGATGCTATGATCCAGAAGACCGGCGAGACATAGCACGGCGAAGAATTTCAGTCCTACGTATCCCAGCCGAAATCGCAGAAAAATAGTGAGATCATGTTGTGCACGGCCAATGCATATACATAGGAAATTAAGATTGAACAGCGCGACAATTACGCTAAGCAAGATGAGATGTGGGGCAACAGGTATATCGAAAAAAGTTTCTTTTCCTGCTATCAAGAGAGCACCGACAAGTGCGAGCGGAATCCAGGCTAGCGCCGCCCAAATCGCTAGAACCGAAATCAGGAATCTACCAGGGGACTCGTTTCTCGTGTAAAAACGAAGGATTGCCCGGTCCAAGCCCATGAGGCAAACGTTGGAGACGAGTAACTCGGTGGAAACCAGCAGGCCCACCTTGCCGTACTCTTCCGTCGACGAGAGGAACAGCGGGAGCAATACCATCATCCCCCAATTCAGGCCACGTGCTAGTCCCTCGCCCATGCCGAAGGAGACGATTTGGCGAACCACCCCTAAGGAGCCCCTGGCGAAAAAAGATCTAAAGAAGTTCACCCGGAACACCTAGTACGTCATTCGGACTACGAAGTACACATCGTCTCTGAAGAATGAAGATATCGTTCTCAAATCACATCTAAAATGATGCATACCAACCAAGCAAAGCGAATTTTGGAATTAACGGCTCGTAGTTCTCGGCCGCATCCAGGAAATTTATGGACATTTGGTAGGGGACTTCCCCGGCACGAACCCAATTCCTAACGACTATCACTTGTCCGGGTGGCCATGTCGAAGTCGGCTCAGTCGGTAAAAAGCCCCACTTCTGAAGCCCATTTGGCCCACCTCCGTATTGGGCTATTCTCCTCGCGTGAGACGCGTCGACTCTGCCGTGAACATAGATTTGATAATCCTTGGTCAGACGGGTTTTGGTGCGAAATGCGATCGACATTTCATACTCATCACTTTCGACATGGTTGAATCGAAACGCTAAGAGTTCAACTTTGTCGCCGATTGCTTTCGGGTAGTTTTTCTCGGCTTGAATATGATCGGCGAGCGCTTCTTCGATTCGTGCAATCTCCGTTGCATCAGCTGCTGGGGAGGCTTGAAGATCGTGGAGCGCCTCTGCGAGAGAAAAGACATCTTCGACGGCGGGTTCCCGCGCCGCCAATGTCCGAATTTGTGACGCGGAAAGCGCGCGCGTGTATATCCGCAAGTCGTCCATGGCGCCCTTCGCTCCGGCGTTATTCGCGTTGACTCTAAAGGTCGTAGTGCTCCCCATTTCTCCGGTCACCGAGGGGTCCGTAAATTCCCCGCGTAATCGCCCGTCGCGCCAAGTCCGGAGCGTTGAGCCTTCGCGTTGGAAGACGTAATGATGCCATTGTCCGACGTTTTCGGCGACATCTGTAACAGGGGTGAGTACCGGAGCGCCGTTACCTGGAACGTAACAATTCATGTAAATTCGTTTGAAGCTACCATCTGCGCTGCCGCGTTGCGAAAGAATGATCCCGCCCCCGTTTCTCGTGTAGCTGCTTACGACTTCTCGATAGCCGTCGGGAAAGGGATCGCTGTCGCTGCGCCACCAAAATGCGACGGAAAAATCTTTGTCTGGCGCAAAGGCGGCGCCGACCTGCGATGCGGGTATCTCAAACAAATCGTCTATGCCATCGAATGACAGGGCCGTCCCGAAAACACCCTCTACCGAATGGGCGCTGCTGTTTGGCGTGCCGCTCAAATCGAGAAATGTGAGAACGGGTTTTTCTTCGGGAAGCGTTTTCAAATCTGGACTCTCGGCATCGTCATCCATCGGAATGTGAAGCATGGGCGGATAGGCTTCGCGAGGCATCTTCATCGGTCTGGGCGGGGATTTGTACGCCACAGCCTGGACGCTCGGCTCATTGGGTATCGGTGCAGCCGCTGTGGAAGCCGCTGTTACCGGGGTTGGGGACGCATTCGAAATCTCGGGGGTGTACACAGGTGCGGTTTCGTCTTGTATAGCGTTGTCGCAACCCGCAGCCAATACAGTGAAACCAAGAACGAATCTCAAAAGGATGACGCTTTGCCGCCGGATCACTACGGTTCGAATTTTGCATTTCCGTTTGTTCATGTTGTCCCTTGCAAGCTATCTATATCCAGATGAGCCGTATTTCTAGCGTTAGCGATACAGTACGAAGTATAAATGAAAACCCTGGGAGAGGGACAACTCTGGATGATCTAGTTTGAGAA
>JAJDAB010000585.1 GCA_029262095.1 Candidatus Hydrogenedentota bacterium | reverse complement strand
TATTGGTCTCTTCGCCGGCTTCGACAACGAACTGTTCAAACGTCGCCAACGTACATGCGCAGGTGGTTGCTACGCGATCAATTTTGAGTGGTCTGTTTCCAGTGTTGGACACTTCGAGTGTCATCGACGTGGGTTCGCTCTCGGGCAATAGTCCAAAATCAACGTGATCTTGTTCGAACTGGATGCGTGGAACATTTCCTACCACAGAAACGCTGGTGTCGATGGGTGCCTCCTCGTCAACCGACAGCATTCCTAATTCAATACGATCGACTTCGAACTGGCCGCCGCGCGCATTGCCCGGAAGCACGTTCACTGCAAAGAGTACGCCAAGCGCTACCGTGAAGAGGGCCATGATCGGGACAGCGATTAGGAAAGGACGCCGAAATGCCTGGGCGGGACGCCTTGGAATGGGTCGTATAGTGTCCAATGACGTGCGGATTCGTTCGTCGAGATGGTCACCAAGGTCTTTCGGTGTCAGTTGACGTAATTGTCTTTCCACGGAGTCATGTTTCATGGGTACTCATCTCCAGGTTGTTGCCCAGCTTTTCGATGCCGCGGCGGTAGCGGGCCGTGATGGTTCCGAGGGGAGCATTTAATAACGTGGCGACTTCTCTGAATTTCAGGTCGCCGTAAAGATGAAGAAAAATAACTTCGCGTTCATCTTGTCCAAGGAGGCCGAGCTGCTGAACCACGATCTTCGCGCTTTCCTCTTCGATCAAGTCCGCATCGGCACGTTTCGGTTCCAGTAGCGACGTGAGTTGGCCGTTGGATGCGGGTACTTCGCGACCACTTAGCGACAACAGGCGAAGCGCCCTATTACGGACAGCGCGAAAAAGGTAAGCTTTTAAATCGCGCTTGGCGGTATTACTCCGCACCACTTCGACGACCGCATCGTGGACGGCGTCCTCGGCCAGGGCATTGTCCGCCAGCAGGGATTGGGCGTAACCGACCAATCCCCGGCGATGAAGGCGGTAGGTGTCCCAGGTAGATTCTATTTGCGGGCGAGTCATTCGGATTCGTGCTCCTGTCTATAAGAGCACAAACCACGCACTTTTTATGCATCGAATCCTCGGCGGGGCGCAACATTCCCACCCCCTTCTAAAGGGGACGGATACATTGAGTGTTATTGCGCGGCGGCGACTTGGGTGGTCGGTGTAACGGGTGCGGTGGTGGTGAGCGTTGCGACGCGATCGGCAGCGGGTGTATTCCATACCGCGACTTCACCGTCCCAGGCGCCACCGATGACTTTGGCACCAGCGTGTCCGAAGCGAGCTTGAAAGCCCCAATCGGGTAACGCGCCGTAGTTGAGCAGTTCTTTGCCGTTGATGTCCCAGCGCTTTAGGGTCTTATCGCGGCCGGTGGTAACCAGCTCGTTGGTCGGGCCAAAGTCCACACTAAACGCGCCACCACCATGCGCGGCGAATGAACGAATTGCTTTGTACTCCCACGTATTCCAGAGTCGAATGGTGCCATCGGCTCCGGCGGATGCTAATTGGACGCTGTCTGCGGAGTAGGCGAGATCGTGTATTGCACCAGCGTGTCCGCTGAGTTTTTCGACTGCGCGTCCGTTGGCGGCCTGCCAGAGGAGGAGTCCGCCCGCGCGGTCGGCCGTGGCGAGTACTTCGCCATCGGGAGTGAATCTGACTGCGTAGATCCAGTCGGTGTGATCTTCGAGTTTGTACATCCGTTTGCCGTCGGCGGTGGAATAGACACTGATGCTCTTGTTGGGTCCGCCGAGGGCGATCATGCGGTGATCGGGACTGATGTCGGCGGCGAGGACGGTGTCGTACGCTTCGCCGTATTTGCCAAGGCGTTCGCCTGTGCGGACTTGCCACACAACAGCACATCCGGAGTCACCCGCGAGGCCACCTCCCGCAACAAGCAATTCGCCGTTTACACTGAACGTGAGGGTATGAATTTCACCCTCCTCAAACGGGAGCGCGCCGACAAGAGCGTTGTCCTCAAGATTGTAGAGCATTACTTGCCGGTATCCCGCGACCGCGAGTAACGGCGACCTTGGATTGGAGGCAATCGCCCGCGCTGGAATACGAGGGGGATTATCGACAAGCAGAGGCATGGCGACTTCGGGCATCGGCGGCGGGCCATCGACAATCTCGGCGGCGACATACATTTGACCGGCCTCGGTAGATTCTTCTTTCGCAAGCATGATTTTGGAGCCGCTGTTTTCGGGCGCGCCGATGGAGAGCCATGTGCGTAACAATTCAATTTGTGCCTCGCCGAGTGGTTCGCCCTGCCCTTCGGGAGGCATAATTGGCGTCTCGGCGCCTGTCACCAGTTTAAATAAGCGGCTACCGTCCGCATTGCCTGGCACGATCACGTCTCCGGAACTTCCACCTTCCATCAAGTACTCGAAGTTATCGACTTGGAGACCGCCTTTTTGTTTGTCATCGTTGTGGCATTTCGCACAGCGTTCTTGAAGAATTGGAAGGATGTGATCGGCAAAGTTGACAGCAGGAGCGGCATCCATTTCGGCTTGGGCGACTTTCATCGGCGCTTCAGGCATTGCCGCCGGTGCCGAACCGTCCATCGGTTTGGCTTCCGTGAACAGTGCGCTCAGTGCGGTTACGCGTGCTTTGAGTGCTTCGAGCTGTGCGTTAATCGCTTCGGACTGTGCTTGTTTGGCATCTGCTTCGCCGCGCAACTTGGCGGCTTCCGCTTCCTTGGCTGCGGCTTGTGCGACGTATTCTTTCAGCTTAGCGGCGACCGCTGCGGGGTCAAGCTGCAAGAGCTTATCGATTGATGCGTCGGCTGTCGGTGCCGCGTCTTGCGCGAACACCGGGGCAGGACTGGACGCGAGTACGATGAGTATCGCCGCGCCGATATTGCCAATCTTTCTGAACTTCATATTCATCTGGACATCTATTCCCAAAATTAATTCTGGTTTCTACTTTGCAGGGGCTGCTTCAGCCGGTGCTGGTACTGCTGCAGCAGGAGCCGGTGCAGGAGCCGCGGCGGGTGCAGGTGCTGGCGCTGGTGCCGGAGGAGGAGGCATAACCGCTTTTACGAATGCCTCCATCGCAGCGACGCGCGCGCGTAACGCTGCGGCGTCCGCATCCAACTTCGCGGCTTGGTCCCGCAATGCCTTGGCGTCCGTACCCAGCTTGCCAACTTGGCTCTTCATTTCTCCAACACGCGCAGCCAAGGCTTCGGGGCCTAGTTTGGTGAGCTCATCAAGTACTTGGTCTATATTGGGTCCAGCCGGAGCCGGCGCAGGGGCCGGTTTAGCGGGCGCAGGGGCGGCTTCCGCGGGCGCTGCAGGTGCAGGTGCCGCCGGGGCTGCTTCTTGTGCGACGGCGCCTAGGCTGAAAACCAGGGCCATCGCCAAAGTGATGATTAATTTCGAGCTATTCATTGTGCATGTCCTCACTGCCGAGTCGTCCTTAGCGTATGGACCCTTCATCCTAGCCCTCTCTACTGAGAGAGGGGATCAAGCGATCCCGTACGCGGTCTAGTGATTAAATATAAACTCTTTCGTGTTCACAACGCTCCACATAACATCTTCCAACGCCGCGCGTTTGTCCTCCACGCTGGCCAAGTACGTTGCAATTTCGCCCCGTTCATTGTCGCTAGGCTTCCGGCTAAACGCCGCCATCCAGATTTCGTCAATGATGGGATCCGGCTCGAATGGGTCCGCTGCGGCAAGTTTTGCCACGCGTCCATCGGCCGCCTGTAAAGCTGATTGTACCGTACCACCATTAATCAGGTGAAGCGCTTGGGCGAGCGTCGGCTCACCGCGGCGTTCACAAACGCAGACCGTATCGCGTACGGGCCGGCCAAACAGCGTCAAGAATCGGTTTCCGCTAGGTCCGTCGGCTACTGCTGCCGCACGAGCGCCCAGCGGTAAATTTGGAAATTTCACTTTCGTCTGCGTTACTTGGCTAATCGCATCAAGCAATTGCTCCGCCGGTAGACGGCGTACGAGCGCGTGCGAAAAATTTCGGTCGTCTTTGATCACGGGGTCGCGAGGCTGCGTCGCCATTTGATAGGTGTACGACGTGCAAATGTCGCGGACGAGCGTCCGTAAATCGTATTTCTGTTCCGTGAGCCGCCGCGCCATCTCGTCAAGTAATAGCGGGTGCGATGGCGGATTGGTCACGCGCACATCGTCCGGCGGATCGGTGATGCCTTTACCGAGGAAATGTTGCCAGGCGCGATTAACAAGCGTCTGCGCGAACCAGGGATTCTCGGGTGACGTAAGCCATTCCGCCAGTACGGCGCGGCGGTCTTTGCCTTTCACATCCGGCGTGGCGCCGCCAAGGAATTTCGGCGCCATGACTTGACCATTCTTCGCGTTCTTCACCTCACCGCCGCGCTTATCAAAGATGATGCGTTCGCGCGGATCGTCCGAACCTTTTTGGCCAACTTGCCCGAAGAATGCGGCGAATGAGTAGTAGTCTTCCATCGTCCAACGTTCGAACGGATGATTGTGACATTGGGCGCACATGACCTGAATACCCATAAAGACTTGCGAAACATTTTCCGCCATCTTCAACGTGTCGCGTTCGGCGACATAGAAGTTTACTGCGGGTGAGGCGAAGTTTCCGCCCTGAGACGTGAGCAACTCGGTGACCAGTTCGTCGAGTGGTTTGTTCGTGCTGATGGCATGACGCAGCCAGTCGTTGTATCGGTGCAACGCTTTCCGGTCGAGGATGTTGTTCTCAGACCGCATGCGCAAGAGATCGGCCCATTTCAGAGACCACACCTCGGCAAACTCAGGGCGCTGCAATAGTTGGTCGACCAGTTCAGCGCGCTTATTCTCCGACGCGCTCGCGAAGAAGGTCTGCGATTCCTCAAGCGTCGGTAGGACGCCGAGGATGTCGATATGCGCGCGGCGCACGAAGACTTCGTCGGTACAGAGCTCCGCAGGCGGAATCCGCAGTTTCTTGAGTTTCGTGAAGATGAGTTCGTCGATGTAGTTGTAGGGTGTGACACCGGGCCATTCCATCTGGAGACCGGCGGGTAACGTGATGACCTGCGAAACCACTGCGAAGGATCCGAACCGCGCCATCAAGTAGGCCTCGCCCCGGCCTTTACCCGAGCCGACGCCTTCTTCATCAATGGTGACAACAAGATCGTCGCTGCTACTCAACACGGAGAGATCGGTCACGTCGCGGTCCGTACCGTCGGAATAGAGCGCACGAACGACGAGCCGCTGCTGCGCCCCTTCACCATCCAGCACGAACGCTTTCGGCAATATCTCAACGCCCGTCAGCTTCGGCGGGTCGGGTGGATCGTTTTGCGCGCCTTCGTTGATCCAGCGCAACAACATGTCGTAGGGCAGTGTACCTTCTTCGATGACCGTGCCGCCCTCGTGAATTACTTTACCCAGCGGCTTGAGCAGCATCAGACTTTCATCCGGAGCACCGGTATTGAGGCGACGTCCCCGAATCTCACGTGTCAGCCGCGTGTAATCGTTGGGCGGATCGTAGCCGAATAGCGAGAGTTGGAATCCATTCTTGCCGCGCGCACTACCGTGACAAGAGCCGGTGTTGCAGCCTGCTTTCATGAGCACCGGTTGTACATCATTGAGAAAGCTGATTGGAGGCGTTACCGCTGCGTTCGTTACCGTCACCGGAATGGCAACTTCTGAATCGCCGTGATTGAGGTACATCGTCGTTTGGCCATCGGCAACGGCGTGTACGCGTCCAGCCTCGTCGCGCCGCGCAATGCCTTCCGGATCGAATCGAACCGTAGCGGTCGTAGTAATATCTTCGGTGACACCGTCTTCGCGTTCGCTGACGATGATCACACGTTGCACATCATTCTGGCGTTCGATCTTGATTTCCGTGGGATACACGTCAAACGCGATCGCTGGATGCGCAAGAAGTATCGCGGTGATGAAGCAGCCTAGTATGGTCGTTCGACAACGCATTGAAATACCTTAACTTTTTGGAAAGCGCGTTTTGCGCTCAGGTTCATCGGGTTTTGGTTCTACCGGGGTTGGCGCTGCTTCGGCCGCTGGTGCATCGGCTGGAGGGGGGAGTGGTTTGAAAACGGTGACCTGACCGCTTCCCCATTTGTGCAATACGGGTTCCGCGTTCGCGGTCACAATGGCTTGTACGAAGATATTTTTATGTTTGCCAGGGGGAGCGTCTGCAGCCACTTCGAGCGGGAAGGTTACTTCGGTGACATCGGCTGCGACATCCAAGGTCGGAGCAGTCACACCTTTCGGCAAGCCAAGCAATTGCGCTTTCGCCGCGCCTTCATACGCGTGCGCCTGCGCCACTTTCACCAACAGATTGACCGGTTTCCCCTGTTCGGTTTCCACCATCGCTACTTCAAACGTCATCCACGGCTCTGCAATTTCGACCGAGCCGATCTGCGTGCTGATCTCATAACCCGCCGACCGACCTCTCAGAACAAGCGGCCAAGATCCGATGGCAGCTTTGTTATTCGCATTGATGTGGATATGGGCTTCGGTCCCGCCTTCTGGAATCTTGGCTGTACCTGCGCCGACACCAGGAGATCGCCAAGGCATCGCGATGTCGATCGGCGCGGTAAACCCTTCGGCGCGGGTTGCTACAATTTTGACGTTCATCGTGCCGTTGCGTACGAGCGGGACGTTCGGCTGGACCAATTCAATCGTAAACGGCGCTGGTTCAACGACCGCGACCGCGAGACCATCAACGTACCGATCCCAAAATACTACCTTGTTGTTACCAAGAACGAGCGTTTCTTGTTGGTTCAGCGTGCCGCGCAGCGGTTCACCTTCACGATCCCAACGGCCCGTAATTCCGACTAGCGATCCGGCAACTGGTGCTTCGGGCGTGGCGCTCAAAACGATGGGCCAAGTTGGGCGACCATTGACGATGGTATCGCCATGAACCGAAACGCCGTCCGGTACGTTCGAATACTCCAGACCAAGTGCGCCACCAAAATCCTTGCGGCGCGCGGCGACTTCCACCATGACGCGGTTCCCTTGCGGGACCGCTAAGGCGGTGAGGTTGAGACCGAGTTCCAACGATGGCTTGATCGGCGAGACTTCCACACGATAGGTGAAAGTTTCGCCACCACTTCGGAGATGGTCATGCACACGCAACGTGTGGATGCCGTCTTCCGCTAGCGTGATGCGTATCGCGCTGTCTGGACCACCTTGGTCGTCGTTGCTCGCGAGATTAGATCCAGATGGATTCTGGACGAGCAATACACTATCAAGCGGTGAGCCCATTGCACGCGCCCAAACGCGAACATCAAATACTTGACCCTTCTTGCCCTCGAAGGAATACCAATCATAATCGTTGTCCTGATCGATCACCCCATCGAATGCACCAGGCACGGCGCCGGGTGTGGCCTCTTCTTTCTTGTTGTTCGGCTCCACTTCAATGATGCCGGCGTGCGGAAATGCGCGAAACGGTACGGCCGTCGGCGAGATTCCGGCTTCCGTCGTGGGTGATAAATTGATGGTGCCGTTGGCGTCGGCCGGAATTGTGATGGTCTGGGTGGTGAGTGCGGGATCGCCGAGCCATGTGACTTGCACTTCCGCGCCAGGAACGCCACCCATCGGTGTCATGGTGAGCGGACGCGGAAAGTCGCCGACGTGAATGCGGTACCGGTAGTTGCCAGCACCACCGTATGCCGCCTCACTAATGGCGAGCACGTGGCGCCCATTTTCTATAGCGGTGTAAACGAACGCTGCATCTTGCCGTGCGAACGGCGTGTCGTCTTCCGCAACGCGCTCATGCCCGCCGGGTCCAAACAGCCGCAGCTTAGGATCGAATAACGCTTCGCCCAGACGCAACGCTTCCACCTCAACGGCAATGCGTTGTCCTTCGGTCATTTCAATGGCGAAAAAGTCAGCGTCTTCTCTCGTCACAACACCGTTAATCGTCGTGCCGAGCGCGATGGTTTCGACCACTGCCGGATCGTTATTCGGTTCCTTTTCCGCTATTTCGGCGAGTGCGCCGACGCTGAAGAGGCGAAGATTTGATACACCGCTCTTGGTCCGAACGCGAAGGCCTTTTGTACCCAGTGTGCAATCGGGTGCGATTTCGACTTTGCACGTAAATTTACCGGCTTCAATCGCTCCCATCTCAATCAATTTGAGACCAGGATCGTGAAATACTAGATCAACCGCGTCCGCGAAATTTTTACCGTGAAACGTGAGATCGACGGTTTGGCCGCGGGTCGCGCCGCGAGGCGTGATCGTGCTTAACTTCGGGCCAACGGCCCATGCCGCCAACGGTGTTAGAATTGTGACCGCTGCCAGGGTTGCGATAACTCGTGTAGCTAACTTATTCATAGTCGATTCGCTTACGCTAACACGTTCGTGATGACTTCCCCGTGGCGCACAATGTCGATCGGTCGGTCACCGGGACTCATTAATTTACCGGTTGGGTCGATGCCCAATTGTGAGAAAATAGTCGCCGAAATATCTTCGGGTCCGACTGGCGCGTCGGCCGGTTCGCCGCCGTAGGGGTCGGTCGCACCGTGAATTGTGCCGCCTTTAATTCCACCACCCGCGAGCATCGTACTGAACGCTTTTGGCCAGTGATCGCGGCCGCCATCTTTGTTTAGTTTCACCGTGCGCCCAAATTCGGAGGTTAGGACAACCAGCGTCTTTTCCAGCAGACCGCGGTTGTCTAAGTCAGTCAATAGCATCGACAAGCCTTGGTCGACCGAAGGCAGCTTGTTTTGCATTGAGCCTTTGATGTTCTCGTGCATGTCCCAGCCGCCATCCATGACAGTGACGAATCGCGCACCGGCTTCGACGAGCCGTCTGGAAAGCAATAGACGCTGACCGAACGCGTGCCGCCCGTAGGCGTCGCGCACTTCTGCGGGCTCGGATTCAATATCGAATGCTTCGCGCGCCTGTTGTGAGCTGATGAGGTTGTAGGCGCGTTGATAGTAGCTGTCCATAGCCCCGAGCAGTTCACTCTGTTCCAGGCTGGCGAAATGGGAATCGACCGCCGATAAAAGATTCTTGCGCGCCTCCATACGTTCGGGCGCTATGCCTGCCGGCAGGTTCAAATCCTGTACTTTAAACCCTTTCGTCGCGGGCTCGCCGCCAACGCTAAATGCGCCATACGCGGCACTGAGATACCCAGTACCGAAGAACGGGTTATTTGCGTTCGGAATAGCGATATACGACGGGAGATTGTTGCGAGGTTCGAATTCATGCGCGACCACCGACCCCATACTCGGATACATGATCGCAGGACTCGGACGATATCCGGTCAGCATGTTGTGGGTGCCGCGCTCGTGCGCTGCTTCGCCGTGCGTCACTGACCGCAGGACAGCAAGCTTATCCGCTGTACCGGCAACCTTTGGGAGCAGACCGCCGAACTCTTCGCCCGTATTGGTCTTGGCAACGCCCAGCTCGCCGCGATACTCGATGGGCGCATAGGGTTTGGGATCGAATGTGTCGATGTGGCTCATGCCGCCCGCCATAAAGATGAAGATGACTGATTCGGCTTTCGGACCCGCCGGGGCTGGATCGGCTTCGTCGGCGCTTGCCGCCTGAAGCGAGAAGTAATCGCCGAGCGTCAGGCCCAATCCGCCCAGAACTCCGACGCGCAGAAAATCCCGCCGACTTGGACCGGGACAGGTCACTTTTCCAAATCTACCGCTCATTCGTTAGGTACCTTTCGATAGCGCGCACCAATCGCGCGACATTTGGCGTAACTGCTACCCCCACAAGGATATCAACAACAGGTCCGATTTGACCATTCGGCCAGAACTGTACGCCCCCTCTTCCAGGTATCATACCGGCAGGATATGTAAAAGTTGCATGAGATCGAAACTCGCAAGTCGTTCGGGGTAAATACTTTACAAAAAGGCGATTATTGATTTACGCCCTGCTCCGATGCGACTTCATCCACGATTTGCATCAGCCGCCTTCCGTATTCCGTATACGATTCGTAGAGCGCGTCGTCGCTGCTCGCCTGCTGGCCCGTATGAATGACCGCAGCAAGGTGGGGTTCAATCGAAATGCCGCCGTCGTAGCCCTTGGCCAACAAGTCGCCGATAATCTTGCGCACATCGCCCGAGCCGTCCCCGCAATACGTATAAGTGTCCTCTCCATTGGTGCGAGTAGCGTCTTTGACGTGGACGTACACGATGTCTTTGTACACCGCTTGGTAGTAGTCCCAAGCGTCCTGGTCGTAGGTCACCGGGTTGCCGGTATCGAAAACCACCTTGAGCGCGGGGCTATTCACTTCGCCGAGGAGGATGTTGCTGTTCTCTGAGGAGAGCCCTCCCCAACCGCTGCAATTCTCGTGGACGAGCGTGACGCCGCCGTCTTCCGCCATCTTGGCGAGTACCTTCATCCTGGCGACGGCCTCGTCACGCCAATCGGAATCGCTCAACGGACTCTTGTCGTCATTGGGATAGCTCATTACGCGAATGAACTGAGTACCAAGCTTTTGCATACGTGGCATGGCTTGCTTGAGGTCGTCGATATCGATTTGCGCATCGCAGGTGATCGGTCGAGCCCAATTCGCGATTGCGCTGCCAAAACACGAAACGCGCTTATTGGCCGCGGCTAACTTCTTGCAAACCCCGTCGAATGTTGCATCGGCGATCGCGGTGATGTTCTCGCCGTCGACCATGCGTAATTCGAGATAGTCCCAGCCGAGTTCGTCATGCGCTTGAATTTGGCGGTCGATGGTCTTACCCGCTTCGTCGGAAATGCCGGAGTAATACATGATGTGGTCCTTGGTTGGTTAATACGGGGGATCACCCCATTCTCGATCCGTCCCCTTCGATGGGGAAGGAGATCGATAATAACAATAGCCATGCGTCTACACACCGTAAACGATGTCATTTCGAGCGAAGCCGAGACATCTACCAGGTGCTCTCGACTCTATCTAAGGCCCAAGTAGATTTCTCGGCTTCGCTCGAAATGACAGACTACGAAATTCCGGCGATTGAAATCGCCACGCGCTTTCCATCCAATTCGTCGTACGGCCCCGATTCTATACGAATAACGAGTTCGGTATGCTCATCCCCACCGACCGTGGTATCGAGAATGTGCCCCGACTCGTGGTGCACGTTACGCCGGTGAATCGCGGTGACCTTGCCAATCACAACGTGTCGCGCGCGTTGCGGCGCTTCCGCTTGTTCTGAATGCGCAGCCACGGGTTGCTTTGCGGGTACGCCGTCTATGGGATCCACGTATTCACTCATCGCGCTGCCTCCGTAGTTCTCGAAGCCTTAACCCGTGTGGCGGAACCAAACGTGCATGCGACGATTAATATCCAGCCTCGTTACACTATGAGCAACGTTAAGCTACGCTAAGTCGTGCCACACCTCATATCTTCGCCACATGCCGTCACGTTTGCCCGCATATGTTGTTCCGGGCGCTGCAACGCCGCCTCCACCTCGTCTCGTTTATCGCGACCAACCAGCGCGTCGACCAATTCGAGCGCGAAGTCGAGCGCAGTGCCCGCGCCACGCGACGTGATTACTTTTCCGTCACGCTCGACAGGGGCGCCGGTGTAGTTCGTATTTGGCAAGTCCATTTTGTCGACAAACCCTGGGAAACTGGTCGCGCGTTTGCCATCGAGAATTCCGGCATTCGCCAGCACCATCGGAGCGGCACATATCGCGCCGGTAAACTTTCCGCTGTTCGCCATTTTCTTGAGTAGTTCGTGGACGCGGGTGTCATCGTTGAGATTGGCGGCGCCGGGCATGCCACCCGGTAGCACCACCATGTCATAGTCGCGCTGCAGCGCATCATCAAGATTCATGTCGGGCACAACGTTCGTGCCACGCGAAGCTCTGACCGGACCATCGCTCAAGCCTGCCACGACAACATCAATTTCTGCCCGGCGGAGGATATCGATAATAGAAATGGCTTCGAGTTCTTCAAAGCCTTCAGCGAGTGGAACGAGTACGTGGGCCATAGTTCCCCCTGGTTTACGATCGGAGTTTAGCGATGATTCAATCGCTACTCAATCAGTCTACGAACCTCCTCGCCACATGATCAAACTGTCTCTGACACATTTTTCCTTGGACCATTTCGTGTATTGGCGCTACTATGCGATTTATGACAATCGATGCAGTAGCACAAGCTGGGGGGAATTATGCTAGGTGTCGCCAATCGAATCGTAGATTATTCCGAGTTCTACGAATTATCAGTGAAAATTGACCGCATTCCAGGATTCCTTCACGCACCCGAAGGTGCAGCACTCTATACCTTGGCTGCCGAAGGTTACGGGGTGGGGGCCATTGTCGAATTAGGAAGCCTATTTGGGCGATCCACCAGTTGGCTCGCAGCCGGATCTCAGAAAACGCAACGGGAGTGCGTGACCGCGATCGATCTGTTTAGTTTCAGCAACGATGAATCACCCAACCTTGAAAACATGCCTGTCGAGGAACAAGAAGCGGTACTCCGAAAAGATCTCTTCGACCGTCAAAATCGCGGTCGGTCGCTAAACGAATTCGAGAAAAACATCCGCGAGATGAATCTCAGCGATAGGGTGAGCTCGATTGTGGCGACGTCGGAAGAAGCTGCAACCGAATGGGATAAACCCATCCGGTTGCTTTTCGTGGACGCTGATCACGCCTATGAAGCGGTGAAGAAGGATATCGAATTATGGTCGCCGCACATTTGCCCTGGTGGATGTATCGCGTTTCATGACGTCGGCGATTGGCCAGGCGTCACGCGTTTCTACGATGAATTCAAAAACGCGGATAACGGGTTTAGGCATCTCATTCAGGTTGGGACTCTCGCCGTTGCCCATCGACTGCCTGAGTAGCAAACGCCTCAACGTATAACCGAATAGCGGCAACTTCGACACCGTTCGCCTGGCCCGCGCGCCAACATCATCGTAAGAGTGCGCATCCGAATCGACAGATAATGGGAACTATTGGTGCTAGATGGTAATGCTATGATGATGGCTCTCCACGACCTCAGTCTAAATTCTGTTTCGCTACATTTTGGAGTACAACTCATGAGAATTGCATCTTGCTCCGCAATTTTGGGTTTCCTAGCAGTGACCGCCTGGTCTGAGAATTCCAACCTGATAGGTCGCGTAGTAACGTCCGACGAATCGGCGCTCGAAGGAACAACGGTGTACGTGTGGACCGCATCGCAGAAAGAAGGGACCAGTCCATATTGCCCTTCGTGCTATCCGGACTGCGGGAAGAAAGCGGTTTCGGATAAGGACGGCCGCTTCATGATTCCAGCACTCGACTCCACACTGCGATTTCGCATTCTCGCGGTTAAAGAGGGATACATGCCGACTTTCGCAGAGAATGTTGACGCCGCCTATGGGGAGATAATGTTCGTCCTCGGTGAAATCTCCGAAGATCGCTTAGAACCAAATTACACTGTTGCTGGACGCGTTATTGATCCTGAAGGCAATCCGGTCGTTGGGGCTATCGTCGAGCCTTTCGGCATGAAGACTTCTAGGGGGTCCAGTTACGGCGGAGAGCGTCGACTTGGCGTTGATCCCATCGCCGTAACGAATGAAAATGGCGAATTTATTCTCACGCTGAGCAAGCCGGACGCAACACTATACGCACACGTCTCTGCGCGGGATTTTGCGGTTAAGAATGTCCACACACTTTCCACTGGTGGCGAAGTCCATGAGGTGTCTTTGAATCGCGGCGTCACGGTCGCCGGTTACGTCCGTGAGAACGGCACAGGTCTCGAAAACGTGGAGGTGGGAATCGTTCAGACTGATCGCAATTCGCACACGTTTCTGGGTGACCATTCGGTCGGAACATTCGATACCGGATACTTCGAGCTGCCTAACATGCAAGCCGAAACGGAGTATTACGTCTACGGAATCATGGCGAGTCTTCAGGGAAAAGGCTCCATTCCGGTGCGCAAGATTTCGACCGAAAGAAATGGGGAGCGGATGGACATCGGTTCGCTTGATATCGAATCCGGCTATTCCTTAAGAGGTCAGGTCGTCTTGAGCGACGGCGGCGCGATTCCTCCCAAGACTCGACTATCGATCGGACGTGACGACGCATGGGATAGCCTATTCTGTGAATTGGACGAGGACGGTCGTTTTGCGGCTTCCGATTTACCGTCTGGAGAATACAATATAAATGTCCACGTGGCTGGATACCGCATGTCTGAGAAGAACTACAGTCTCGACCCACTGAATAAATTCGGTCTGATGGGTGTCATCACGTCGGATATCGAGAACCTGACCGTTCTCCTTGAGCCCGGCAAAGCAGATCCGAATAGCCATGGCCCTGATGCAGGCCCACGTTATCAGCAATTGAAACAAGAAGAGATTCGCGGCTGGGAGAAAAAATGAAAACGCGGCTTGTACCTCTCCCATTAGAGCGAAGTCCCGTAACTAAATTTACGCAGTGCAGGATATGACGGGTGGGTGCTGGACGTAACATTCCGAAAATCGTGCCGTGGGGCCGTTCGTTGGACGAGTACGAACGGATGTTCGCACTGTCCGACGTAGATCGACAGAAATTCATTCTCGGTTGCGGCGACGGCCCAGCGAGTTTCAATGCGGAATGGCGCGCAGCGGGTGGTCGTGTCGTTTCAATCGATCCTGTTTATCGTTACTCCGCCAATGCCATTGCAAGTCGAATTGATGAAGCCCGCGACCTAATTGTCGCGAACACGCTGACGAACATGGACGCATATGTCTGGGAAGAGATGCA
This sequence comes from Candidatus Hydrogenedentota bacterium, assembly GCA_029262095.1. Taxonomy (GTDB): domain Bacteria; phylum Hydrogenedentota; class Hydrogenedentia; order Hydrogenedentales; family SLHB01; genus JAJDAB01. The sequence continues at coordinate 801 of JAJDAB010000585.1, read as the reverse complement.
GTCGATCGAGCGATTGGTGGAAATTAGGACGAAAGCCATGAATGCATTCTTGGCCGATTTCGGGAGTGGTGGCAACTCTTATGCCGCGGCGCAACTGCCCGATCTGCCGTTCTCTGATGCTCAATTCAATCTGGTTTTGTGTTCGCACTTCCTGTTCACCTATTCGGAGCTGATTTCCACGCAGATGCACCTCACCTTCTTGCGGGAAGTTTTGCGCGTCGCAGGAGAGGTGCGCGTGTTCCCGATACTGGACATGGACGGCGGGCCATCGCCGCATGTTGAGCCGGTCTACGATTCGTTAACGAGCGAGGGATTCGAGATAAGCGTCGAGCGTGTTCCGTACGAGTATCAAAAGGGTGGAAATGAAATGCTCCGCGTACGCTCACGCCGACCGTAAGCCGCCGCCAATACACCTAACCCGCAGTTCAGATAGACTATTGACGCAATAGGCATAGACGCATATAGTGGTCAATCTGTGGTCACATTGGACGTGGGCGGTCTGGGATGATGGTGGAATGAAGAATTTTTTAGCTGCGACTTACGGTGCGTTGGTCTTATCCTTTATTTGTGTCACTTTCGCGGTTCCCCCTGCGATTGCTCAAGAGGCGTTCTCTGAAGAACTGCTGGCCCAACTGGGTGCTTTGTACCAGGAACGAGACACTTGGACCGAGGCCGAGCGCAAGATGGATTCCCATCTCGTACGGGAATCAAAGCAGCGGCGAGGTAAGAGTATGGTGCAGGGTGTGCCGCCGCTTCGGTCCAGAGCCCGGGTTGATGCATCGGAACGCGCGTTGGTCGATA